>CAMEQX010000130.1 GCA_945933905.1 uncultured Clostridia bacterium | reverse complement strand
ATCCGCTTTGGGAAGCTGTTTTTCGAGCATTTCAATCCCGTAAACCTCATCAAAAAACTCGGTCGGGCTTGGATTTTTTCGGATACCGACAACCCGCGCTCCGAAAGCACCGAGCTTTTTTGCCGTGAGCGAGCCGATGTTTCCGCAGCCCAAAATCAGCGCGTTTTCACCGAAAATCGTGCGCTCCGAGCCCAAATCCAGCCAGTTTTTCTCGCTTTGCAAGCTCTTGTACCCGAAGAATTTCCGATACATCGCAAGCACTGCGCCCAAAATGTACTCCGAGATAACCTCTCCGAACGCACCTGTCACATTTGCGATAACAACGCCGTTTGAGACGGTTTTTTCGCGGCAGTATTTCTCGGCTCCCGCAAAGCAAATCTGCAAGAATTTCAGCTGCGGAAAATCAACATTTTCGGGCAAATCCCCGACAAAAATCTCCGCTTCCGAAGCGTTTTCGCAAAGCTCACAACCGCTTATCGAGTTCAGCAAAAACTCGCGGTTTTCCGCCGAAAACGGCGATTCAATAAATAGCTTCATTGCAACTCCTCAATCTTTGCGGCGGCTTTAATTCTCTTGGGCTTTTGCATGTGGCGAACAACAAGCGAAATCGTGAAATTGACCGCGAAATACATCACGCACGCAAGCCCGCAAAGCACGAATACATCGGACACATTCTGCGTGGAAAAGCCCGTGTAGCGCGGGGAAATCTGAATAAGCTGGAACGTTCTGCCCATAAGCTCCGCAACAGCGATATTCGCGATATACGAGGTGTCCTTGACTGTTGTGATGACTTGGCTGAGCAGCGTGGGGACAATGTTCTTGAACGTCTGCGGAATGATGATGAAAAGCAAAGTCTGCGGGAGATTGAAGCCCTGCGAATACGCCGCCTCAAATCGTCCTTTGGAGATTGAATTCAAGCCGCCGCGCACGATTTCCGCGATAACGGACGAGGTAAAGAGAACCAGCGCGATTATCGCCTTGAACAGAACCGCCATTTCGGTTCTCGACAGCTCAAAAAGCTTTGTGAATTCGGTCGGGAACTCGATTGAAGGGAAGAACACAAGTCCTATGAAAATCCACAGCATAAGCGGGGTATTTCGGAAAATCTCAATGTACGCGATTGAGATGTACTTGAAGATTTTCGCCGCGCCCTTGTTGCAGTAATTTCGCACAAGAGCGAGGATTGTGCCGATGATTATTCCGAGAACAACCGCGAAAAATGCAATTCCGATTGTAAAGCCAAGTCCCTTGAGAATGTACACAAGCACACTCCCGTTGGTTATCATTTTAAGACTGCCCGTCAACGCGTCCATTGCTTTCGCCTCCTTTGTTATCGATAATCATATCCAGCTCAGCGTCCGAGATATCGTCGGGTTTTTTGCGAACCTTGACCGTTGCCACATCGCGCATTTTGAGCTTTTTCTCCCAGTGTGAAGCCAGCATTGACAGCGGGAAACATATAATGAAGAAAGTCACTCCGCCGATTATGTAGCCTTGACCGGCAGCGGTGCCCGTGCCTTCTCCGACAGCAAAAGCGTTTGTGCGGGAAATCAAGTCAACCGCGCCGCCCGCAAGGAACATACAAGACGTGTTCTTGATGAGGTTCACCACTTGGTTTACCATCGGCGGAAGAATAATCTTAATCGTCTGCGGGAGCACAATGTAGAACATTGCCGCAATATGCGTAAATCCCTGTGAATAAGCCGCCTCGAGCTGTCCTTTGGGAACGGCGGTTATTCCCGCGCGGATAACCTCGGAGATGTAAGCGCCGTGGTAAATACCGAGCGCGATTATTCCGCAAAGCAGCGCCGAAAAGCCCTCAATTCCCGAGAACACAACCGCGTAAAACAAGAACAGCGCTTGCAGCATAAGCGGCGTGTTTTGGATGAATTCAACGTAAATTCTCGCGATAACCCGCGGCAATCTCGAACGGCTTGTTGACATCAATCCGAAAATGATGCCGAGAACCAGTGCAATCAGCAGTCCGAAAAGCGCCATCAAAAGCGTTGAGAGCGTGCCGTCGATGAACGTTTGTCTGTGCGTCCACACAATCTCCCATTTTTCCGCGTCAAACATTTCCTCAACTCCCTTTGTTATAAGTATCGGCGGCAGCTTTCTCGACTGCCGCCGAATTATTTTTCAGGAAACTAAATCAGTTCAAACCAAACTGTGCAATCAGCTTGTCGATAGTGCCGTCGCCCTTCCACTTAACGATGAGCTCCTCAATCCTCGCAGAAAGCTCCGAACCCTTCTTGGTAGCTACGCCGTAGTTCTGCGGAGCAAAAGTATCGGTGATGTAGTCGCGCCCCTCGGTCTTGTAAGCCGCAAGAATGGACTTATCAACGCAGAAAGCGTCAACCGTGCCGGCAGCCATTGCGTTGGAAATTGCGGGGTAATCAGCGAACTGCTCAAACTTTGTGCCCTTCTCGCCGAACGAGGAGATGTCGAAATCCTTCGAGCTTTCGGGAACCTTGTAGTCGCCGAGAAGACCCTTTTCGCTCATTGCCTTTGCGAGATTGTAAGCGGAGGTTGAACCTGTCGATACACCGATTTTCTTGCCGACAAGACCGCTTAAATCGGAAATGCCGTCAGCCTTTTCAACGAGAACGGTTACTGCGTCGGTGAAGTAAGGAGTGGAAAAATCCCAGCTCTTTTTGCGCTCCTCGGTGATTGTGAACGTAGCGAGAACGCAGTCCAAATCGCCCGAATCGAGCAGCTCTGTTCTTGTAGCAGCGGTTACTGCGGTGAACTCAACGCCGCTGTATCCAAGCTCTGTCGCGAGCTTTTTCGCAAGCTCGATTTCAAGTCCCTGATACTCGTTTGTTACGGTATCCTTGAAGCCGAAGCCGATAACGTCGCTCTTTACGCCGACCTTGAGCGGAGCGCTCTTGCTGCCCGAGCAGCCCGCGCAGCAAACTGCCATAATTCCTGCAAAAGCAGCCGCCATAATTCTCTTAAGTTTCATAATAGTTACCTCTCTTTTGTCTGTTTTCTTTTTCTATAAATAAACCGTTTTACCGGATTATTTTGCTTAAAAACGCCTTTGTGCGCTCGTTTGTGGGATTTGTGAAGAAATGCTCGGGAGTGCCTTCTTCAAGGATATTTCCGCCGTCAACGAAGATAATTCTGTCGGCAACCTCTCTTGCAAAGCCCATTTCGTGCGTTACGACAACCATCGTGAAATTTTTCTCGTGCGATAATTCAATCATAACGTCAAGCACTTCCTGAACCATTTCGGGATCAAGCGCCGAGGTTGGTTCATCGAAGAAAATCACGCGGTTTTGCATTGTGAGGGCACGCGCGATTGCAATTCTCTGCTGCTGACCGCCCGAAAGGGTAGTGGGGTAAACGTTCGCTTTTTCCTCAAGACCGACGCGCTTGAGGTACATCATCGCGATTTCCTCCGCCTCTTTCTTCGGCACCTTTTTCAGCTTAATCGGCGCAAGCGTCAGATTGTCAAGCACCGTCAGATGCGGGTACAGATTGAACTGCTGGAACACCATTGACGAGTGGATTTTATTTATAAACGCGCGGCGCTTGTGGCTCATCAGGTGGTTGTGTATGTAAACTTTACCCGAGGTTGGCTCCTCAAGATAGTTCATACAGCGTATCAGCGTGGATTTTCCCGAGCCCGAAGGACCGATTATTACCAGCTTTTCGCCCTCGGCAACGTGGAGATTTATGCCCTTGAGCACCTCCAAATCACCGAAGCTCTTATGTACATCTTCAAGTCTTATCATAAATTCACCCTCTCGCTTTCTGTTTGTATTATAGCTCAAAAATTGCAAGTTGTCAATACAAAACTTGCAAAAATATCAGAAAAAAGTAGTTTTCTGCATTTTCAACATAATTTTATGCAAGAGGCGGCGTTATCTTTGTGCAATTTACTGTTTTTTGAAAAACAGCGGCTCAAATCCCGCTTTAAGCGCTTTTACCACGCTGTTTACGTTGTCGTCAACGCGGATATCGCTCTCGGGACGTGCTCCCACGGTGACGGAACGCGCGGGTTTTATGTCATTTTCGAGGTATTTCCGCATATTTTCACGGCAAGCGTTTTTGTTGAAAATCTTGATATAGCTGTAACCGGGGTAGTCGTAGGACGGATAGCTAAGGATTTTCAGCTTCTCGTCAAAGCCCATTTCGCGCAGTTTCTCGCGGAATTTCGCGATTTTCTCGCTCTCGTCCAGCAGCATCAGATAGATTATTCCGTCGCCGGCGTTCGGTTCACGCTTGATATAGTTTCGATAAGGCGACCTGCGTAAATCCTCGTAAAGCTTGCGCTCGGCGGGATTTTCAAGTTCACCGTGATAAATAATCAGAATATCCCCGCAAAGCGCGTTGATAAAGCAATTCAGGTTGTTCTCGGCGAAAATCGCGCGCAGCTCGGCAACGGTTTCGTTTGAGATAACGTAGGCTTTGAGGTAGGTTTTTTCCTTGATATCGTAAAGCGCCGCGCCGTCCATTACAATCACGGGCAGCTTTATCCGCACGTCCTCAAGCGGCTTCATAAGCGACGCGGGCGTTCTCATCGTGGCTATCGTGAGCTTTAGCCCATCGTCTAACATTCGGTTGATTTCCACCTTTGAGAACGGCGTGAGCTGCTCGCTGTACGGCGTGAGCATATCGTCAAGCTCCGCTATAAACAGCGAGTTTTTGTCCTTTTTTCGAGGCAGCTTAACCGCGTTCATCAAAATGCCGATTACAATGCCAATAATCGTGTCAAGCACACGGTTCAGCACGAACAGGTAGGGATTGCTGTCGGTGATGTGGTTGACGGTAATACTGAGAAAAACCACACACGAGAAATAAGCCGCGCTTTTCTTATGAAGCAGCAGCGTGACGTAAATCACGGGAATTATCATCAATGCAGTCAGCGCGTAGCCCGCAAGCGTGTTGTAGATATTGAACGCGTAGATTTCAAGCAGAATTACAATCAGCCCGAAAACCGCGCCTACAAACGTTC
>CAMEQX010000129.1 GCA_945933905.1 uncultured Clostridia bacterium | reverse complement strand
CGTGATGCTGCCCGTCGCGGCGATTAGCTGCAAGTACCGACAGCCCGCGAAATACGATGAGGAAATCACCGTCGTGGCGCGGATTACGCGGCTGAATGCGGCACGGATTGAGTTTTACTACGAGGCGATTTTGCCCGGCGGCGAGGTCGCCTGCGAGGGGACAAGCTCCCACGCGTTTGTTGACGCGGCTTCGTTTCACCCGATAAATTTCAAAAAGCGCTCGCCTGAGTTCTTTGAGGTGCTGGAAAAATGTGCCAAAGAGGATATGGCTGAATAAACACACCCGCTCTTTCGTTGGACCGAAGGAGCGGGTGTTTTCAGTGATTTCTTTCTTTGATTGCGCGGTCTATGCTGCGCTCGGCGTCGCGTTTCGCCGAGGTTTCGCGCTTGTCGTAGAGCTTTTTGCCCTTGCACAAGCCGACTTGTATTTTCACGCGGCTGTCCTTGAAATACATCGATATCGGTATCAGCGTGTAGCCGCCCTGTTTGACCTGTCCGTACAGCTTCATAATCTCCTTTTTGTGCATCAGAAGCCGCCGCACGCGGTATGGGTCGCGGTTGAAAATGTTGCCTTTTTCGTAGGGGGAGATGTGCATTCCGCGGATAAAAGCTTCGCCGTTGTCAATCGATATCCACGAATCCTTGAGGTTTACGCCGCCCGCGCGGATTGACTTGACCTCCGTGCCAAACAGCTCTATCCCCGCCTCCAGACTCTCTACAATAAAGTATTCGTGCCGCGCCTGTCGGTTTTCGGTTATTGTTTTTGTGTTCATTTTTCCTCCGTTTTTCTGAAACAATCGCATGTCTGCGTTATCTCAAAGACGCTTTTAAAATCAAAAGCGAGTCTCTTGCGTTCAAAAAGCCGTCGGCGTTTACATCGGCAATGTTTATTCCCGTTGAACCTATTCCGAATTGAGCGGTCGGGGTGTCGGAAAGAGAGTTTTTGAGGACAGCCAGCGCATCCTGAGCGTTTACATAGCCGTCGTCGTTAACGTCGCCCATAACCGTCACGGTATATTCCTCGCCCTTTGGAGAAGCAACCTTCATTCCCGTTTTTATGCGCGCGGTGCTTGAAACGGCTTTTCCGTCCGCGTCAAATATCGAAACGCTGCTTCCGTAATTGAACAGCTTTTTGAAGTTTGCCGCTGTGTAGCCCGAGCCAAGCGGAATTACCACGGAATGCTTTGCTGTATCAATTTCAAGCGAGCTTGAAACAAGGTCGAATTTTTGCAGTACATTGCTCACATAATAGGTTCCGCTCTCGCTTACGTCAACCGAGAGCTGTCCGTTATTGACGGAGACCTCGCCGATAAGCTTTCCTCCGTTGTTCCATTTGTAATAGTAATATTTCCCGTCGCTGAAGATATCCGAAACGTTTATCAACAGCGTGCCTGTTCCCGCAAACGCGCCCGTTTGAGATGTCGAGAAGGCGATATATCCGCCCGCTCTGCCGCTTTCAAGCATAATCGCGTCCTCGCCTGTCGGGGTGTCGGTGATTTCGGGGTTGAAGTCGGCGGGAGCGGTGACTTTTGGTCCGTAGAATTTCCACTCGTATATTCTTCCGTCTCTTGTCGTGCCTTTTGCGGAAACGTATTTTCCGCTTATTCCGAAAATGCTCTCAAAGCTTGATTTCGGGATAACGCTCGGCACGGAGAGTCTTGTCTTTTCAAGACCTTTCTGCGCGTTCTGGAACGAGAGAATTGCGGATTTTGCCGAGGAGAGAGTTGCGTTTGCGTCCGAGGAGATTTCCGAGATTTTGCTGAGAGCCTTTTGCAGACTGCTCCACGAGGACGGGGTGTAGTCCTCCTCCTTGTAGGTTTTTCCGACAGAGGTGAGCTCGTTTAAAACGTCCTTTGTGCTTTTGTCAATTCCGAGGACAAGCGACCTGTACGCCGAGTCAAGCTGCTCAAGGGCGGTTTTCAGCATCTCCGCGGTGGAATTTGTGTATTTCATTATCGCTTCTGCGGTTTTCTGCGCGTTCTCGAAATTTGTCCAGCTTCTCGCGGTGAACTTGTCCTTGTCGGTTTCCTTTATCTCTTCAAGAAGCGTTTCAAGGCGCGCTTTCGCGGTTGTCGGGGAGCTTCCGTCGAGAATGAAAACCTTTATCGTGGTTTTAGTATTGTCGTTATTTGCATTGTTAAACAGCTGAACCGTTAATACAACAGATGTGTAGTTTACATCAGCGGGAAGCTCGATTTCTTCATCATCGTTGATGAAGGCGTCAAGCGGGGTTTCATCGTTGCTGTCGAGAACGACATAGAGCGGCTGGTCGGAGTAGCTGTCGGGGTCATAGAGAAATTCGGGCAGCGCCGTGCCGTCGTCAAAGCAAATGTCCGCGAGAATTTTCTCCTTGAATTTGTCAATCTCAATATTCTCGCCGTCCATAAAATAATACACGGGCGTCTGCGCTTTTATCGAGCGCTGGTCGTCGCCCGAGAGGAGGTTGAAGTCTATGTATTTTTTGTCAATCCCGTCCAGCACAAACCAAGACGGCACGCGGTTAAGATAGTTGTAGCTTACGTCAAGATAATTCAGCCGTTTCAGCGCGCTTAAATCAAGCGTTTTCACGTTGTCGGTGTTGTATTGCAGATTGTTGTGCGAAAGGTCGAGAGTGCGCAGATTTACCATATATTTTATGCAAAGCGGAATGTCTGTAAGTTCCATTTTGCTCAAATTGAGGCTTGTGATTTTCTGCAAATCTCCGTAGGTTATCTCGTCAATATCTTTTCGGCAAGCCTTCTCGAACACCTCTTCCAGCTTGTCTTGAACCTCGATTTCGTTGTCTGTATCAAAAAATTTATCATAATCAACGTATTCGTCAAGTTCGTATGTGTCGTCAAATGTACGGTCGGTATCCGCCGCAAACGCGTTCAAAGAGAGCAGCGGCGCTGTCGTTCCCGATAAAGCCGAAAATGCGCATATTCCCGCCGTCAAAGCCGATACGATTTTTCCTCTGATTTTCACGAAAATCTTCCTTTCTTAATAAAGGCTATATTTATTAAATTATAACATATTTTTACCGTTTTTACAAGAGGGAATTTTGCTTTTTTCGCAAGAGCGGCTTGTGTAAACATTTTTTGGAAGAAGCATATCGCTTTTTGAAAGAAAAATTGTGTATTATTTATGCTAATCGCGGATTTTTTAGAGATTTTTTAAGTATAATGCCGAATTTTTGCAAGTTCTTGAAAAATCGCTTGCAAAAATCAGAGTTAGGTGATATAATAATGTGTGGATTATAATATTTATCTCGGAGGGAGATTTTTTATGAAATACAGCGAAATGACCAAGGAACAGCTCCTCGCGGAAAAACAGGCGGTTTCCGCGCTTTATGAGGACTTTAAGAAAAAAGAGCTCAATCTCACAATGGCTCGCGGTATCCCCGCGCCCGAGCAGCTCGATTTGTCGATAAATATGCTTCTGCACTGCCTTGACGGCGACTATAAGTCAAGAAGCGGCGCGGATTGCCGCTCTTACGGCGTTCTCGACGGAATTCCCGAGGCGAAGGAGCTTTTTATGGAGATGCTTCACGTCGGCTCGGATGAGGTTATCGTCGGCGGAAACTCCTCGCTTCAGATGATGTACGACACCATTATCAGAGCGCTTCAGCTCGGCGTTCTCGGAAGCGACAAGCCGTGGGGAAAGAACGAGCACGTCAAGTTCCTCTGCCCCGCGCCGGGCTATGACAGACACTTTGCTATGTGCGAGGCGCTCGGGATTGAGATGATAACCGTGCCTTATAAAGCGGACGGTCCCGATATGGATATGATTGAAAAGTACGTTTCCGAGGACGAGGAAATCAAGGGCGTTTGGTGCGTGCCGAAATACTCCAACCCCACGGGTATAACCTACTCGGACGAGGTTGTCCGCCGTTTCGCGAACCTCGCAAGGCGAAGGATTTCCGCATTTTCTGGGATAACGCATACTGCGTTCACGACCTCTACGACAACGACCGCGAGGAGCTTCTCAACATCATCGAGGAGTGCAAAAAAGCGGGCAATCCGAATATGGTTTTCGAGTTCGCTTCAACATCGAAGATTTCTTTCCCCGGCGGCGGTCTTGCGGTTGTCTGCGCGTCTAAGGACAACATCGAATTCATCAAGAAGCAGATGGCTATTCAGACAATCGGCTTCGACAAGCTCAACCAGCTTCGTCACGCGAAATATTTCAAGGATTTCGAGGGCGTTGAAAAGCATATGAAAGCGCACGCCGCGATTATCAGACCGAAGTTTGAGGTTGTGAAATATATGCTCGAGAAGGAGCTTTTGCCGCGCGGTATCGGCGAATGGACGAACCCCAAGGGCGGTTATTTCATCTCCTTCAACGCGCCCGAGGGCACCGCGAAGAGAATTGTCGCGCTGGCAAAGGAAGCGGGCGTTGTTATGACGGGCGCGGGCGCAACCTACCCCTATGGAAACGACCCCCACGACAGCAACATAAGAATAGCCCCCACATTCCCGTCGGTTGACGATTTGCGGAAGGCTATGGAGCTGTTCTGCGTTTGCGTGAGACTTGCGTATCTCGAGAAGAACGCTTAATCGGGGAAAAAGAAGTTTCTGTCGTTTTGATTTTCGATTTCTTTGGCTTTTTCTTCGGCGATGATATTGCGGAAAGCGTCCTCGATTGACGGCGGGTCATAAAACAGATTTTCCTTTTCACGAAGCGCTTTGTCAAGACCTTGCGCGCGCAAATCATCGACAATCTGCGAGAGTTTTCCAAACGCAGTGTTCTCAAAAGGCTGCGAGGTTTTTGTGCCGGGGAAAACGTATTTGAACTCGTATTCATCGCGGGTTGTCCGAACGATAACCGTGTAGCCGTGCGGGAAAAAGTACAGGAATTTCAGCGGCTCGTAGTCGATTGTCACGACCTCTTTGTAGAAAATTATCGTAGCGCCGCGGTTCTTCCGAGAAACCGTAAACTCGCGTCCCGTGGCGCTCCAGCTGTATTTTTCACCGCTTCGGAGAACGCTTAAAATCGTGCCGCAGACCAAAAGCATTATCATAAGTAAAATGAAGAAAAAGTCCGCCGCAGTTTCGTTTCCGCGGAACATAAGCCGCGCGAGCTTTACAATAT
>CAMEQX010000128.1 GCA_945933905.1 uncultured Clostridia bacterium | reverse complement strand
GGTGGATTTCAAGACCGATATCTTTCCCGCGGGAATACACATAACGGTCACCTGAAGCTTGTTTCCCGTCCAAAGCGCCGTGCGGTAGGTCTGATTTTGCTTTGTGATTTTCTCAATGCTGACGGCAATCGGCTCTGCGCCGAAATCCTTTATTTCCTGTATTGGACATTGATTTTCTTTCATAGATACCTCCAAAATGTTTTTATACTATATGAAATCTCAGAGGATTTTGTTAACCGAAAACCCGAGCCCTGCGCTTTGCCGACAGGTCTTGTAAATTTTTACGGAATTTGTTGACTTTATCGATAAAATATGTTATAATAAGCTGTATGGAAAAAAGTGGTTTTGACGCATTTTAAAGAGGTGAAGAAAAATGCGCGCGATTAGATTAAAAAACAGAATTATCGCGGCGTTTACAGCGCTTTTCTTAACAATTTCGCTGTTTGCTTTTAACAAGCCTGCTTCTGCCGAAGAAAGCAAGGCGGACAACTATTCTGCCGTTATGTACAACAACTCAAACGGTCTGCCCACATCCGAGGCAAACGATATTGTTCAGACGGACGACGGATTTATCTACATCGGCAGTTACAGCGGGCTTATCCGCTATGACGGCGTGAATTTCACGCGCTTTGATTCGTTCACGGGCATCACCAGCGTTGTCAGCCTTTTCATAGACTCGAAAAATCGCTTGTGGATTGGCACAAATGACAGTGGGCTTGCGCTTTATGACAACGGCGTTTTCACATTCTACAACCGCTCAAACGGTCTTTCCTCGCTTTCTGTCCGCGATATCACCGAGGACAGCTCGGGGAACATCATTTTCGGCACGACAAGCGAGCTTGCTTATATCAACGAGCAAGGCGAGCTTTTGATTATTACCGATGAGGAGATAAGCGGAAAGTATTTCAAACAGCTCATCGCCGATAAAAACGGCGTGATTTACGGCTGCACGATGGACGGCGATTTCTTCCGTATGGAAAACCTTGAAATCACCGCTCATTACAGCAGCGCGGAAATGGGCTTTGGCTTGGTTTCCTGCATAACCCCCGATGATTACGCGGAGGGGATTGTGTGGCTTGGCACGGATAAATCGAATATAATTTACGGAAACATCTCGGAAAAGATGATGAATTTCCGCGTGATAAACGCCGAGCCCGCTTCAAACATAAACTCAATCACCGCGATTGACGAAAATCTCTTTTGGGTGTGCTCGGACAGCGGTATCGGAAAGCTCAGCCGAAACGGAAAATACACCGCCGAGAATTACCCGCTCAACAACTCTGTTGAAAAGGCGATGACAGACTATGAAAACAACGTTTGGTTTGTTTCGTCAAGACAGGGAATGATGAAGCTTGTCAAGAACAATTTCACGGATATCAGCGCGGCGGCGGGGCTCCCCGAGAGTGTTGTCAACACAACCTGCTCCTTCAACGGCGATTTGTACATCGGCACGGACAACGGGCTTTTCATTGTGGATAAAAACAACAATCAAAAGGCAACCGACCTCACCGAGCGGCTCAAGGGCGTGCGTATCCGCTGCATTATTACCGACTCGAAAAACAAGCTTTGGATTAGCACCTACGGTGAAAACGGAATTTTGTGCTATGACGGAAGAGAGTGCGTTTCGTTCAACTCGGAAAACGGCTTGAAAGCGCAGAAAACGCGCGATGTCGTGGAGCTTTCTGACGGCACGATTGCTGCGGCGACAAGCGCGGGCGTTGCGCTTATCTCGGACGGAAAAATCGCGGGCTTTATCGATGAAGAAAGCGGAATAGGAAGCGCGGAAATCCTCACGATTTGCGGCGGCGACAACGGGAAAATCTATCTCGGAAGCGACGGCGGCGGTATTTTCATTGTGGAAAACGGAAAAGCTGTCCGTAAAATCGGCTTGGAGGACGGGCTGAAATCCGAGATTATCCTTCGCATAAAGCCCGATGAAAAGCGCGGCGGATTTTGGATTATCACGGGAAACACCCTCGCTTATATGAAGGACGAGAGCGTGAAAACTCTCGCGAATTTCCCCTATTCCAACAACTTTGATATTTTCACGGACAACTCCGATGAAGCGTGGATTTTGAGCAGCAGCGGAATTTACGTTGTAAGCGCAGAGAAGCTTATCTCGGGCGAGGATATCGAATACGAGTTTTTCGATATGAAATGCGGAATTCCCGCGATTGCCACGGCAAATTCGCGCAGCTGTCTTGACGCGGACGGCACGCTTTACATCTCGGGACAGACGGGCGTTGCCGCGGTCAACATCAACGAGCGCCGCGAAAACGGCTCCGAAATCAAGCTTTGCGTGCCGTATGTCGATATTGACGACAAGCGCGTGATGATTGAGGACGGCGAGACGCTGAAAATCCCCGCAAACTGCAAGCGCCTGACAATCTACGGCTACGCGCTTACATACGGCTTTTCCAACCCGCGCTTGTCCTATTGCCTTGAAGGGTTCGACAACGACAAAATTTCCGTCACCCGACAGGACTTGCAGCCGATAAGCTACACAAATCTTGATTCGGGAGAATACACGTTCAAATTCTCGATAATCGACATCACGACCGGTGAACCCACCGCGACCGTTTCCGTTAAAATGGAAAAGGAAAAGGCGTTTTTCGAGGAATTTTGGTTCTGGATGCTGATTGTGCTCGGGCTGCTTGCCGTGGGAATGTTGGCGATGCTCATTGCAATGAACATCAAAAACCGCAAACTCAAGCGCAAGGAGCAGGAAAACCGCCTGTATGTTGACCAAATCATACGCGCGTTTGCGAAGTGCATTGACTTAAAGGACACCTACACCAACGGCCATTCGTTCAGAGTGGCACGTTATACTGCGATGATTGCCGAAAGAATGGGTTACAGTCAGGAGCAGATTGAGGACATTTACAATATAGGGCTTCTTCACGACATAGGAAAAATAGCCGTTCCCGACAGTATTCTCGGGAAACCCTCGCGGCTCACGAACGAGGAGTTTGAGGTTATCCGTCATCACGCGGAAAACGGCTATAAAATCCTCAAGGAAATAGAAATCCGCCCCGACCTTGCAATCGGAGCGGGATATCATCACGAGTATTACAATGGTTCGGGTTATCCGCGCGGACTGAAAGGCGACGAGATACCCGAGATTGCGCAGATTATCACGGTTGCGGACACGTTTGACGCGATGAATTCAACGCGCGCCTACCGCAAGCAGATGAGCAAGAATGAAATTCTCACTGAAATGCGGAGAATTTCGGGAAAGCAGCTCAATCCGAGAATTGTTGATGTGTTCTTTGAGCTTGTCGATGAAGGAAAATTCAACGACGTTTTCTATGACGACACGGACGAAAGCTTTTGATTAGCCCGTAGAGCCGAAGCCGCCGTTGCGGATTTCGGTTGCGTCATCGTCGGCGGTAATGCCATATTCTGTAAAAATGCCCTGCATAAAGCCCGAACCCGCGGTGATGTGCAGGGCTTTGTTTTCGCGGGAATCGTTGGTGATTTTCGCGAAAATGTGACCTTCGTTGTCGGAGAAATAGTAGTCGCTGTCGATTATCCCGACGGTGTTGTCGAGCTGGAGGCGGAACTTAAACCCAAGCCCGCTTCTGGGATAAAGCGACAAAAGCCAGCCTTCTTCAATCTTCACGCGAATTCCCGTGGGAATTTTCGCGGTTTCGCCCGCGTTCAAATCAATATCGAACGGCGCGAAAAAGTCATAGCCCGCCGAGCCTGTCGTAGCGCGCTTTGGAAGGGCGATTTTCGCGTAGATTTCCTCGGCGTCGGGGCGCTTGCAGCCCTCGAGAAACTGCGCTAGGCTGACCTTTTCAAATTGTGCAATTCTTTTCATAAGCAAATCCTTTCGTTTTTGAATTTGGGTTAATGATTGTTATTCTTGAAAACGTCCGCGACTTCAGAAATCGTGACGTAAGCCGCAGCGTCGATGCCGTGAACGATGTCCTTGAGCCTGCTTATCTGAAAGCGGTTTATCACGAAGTAAATTATCGTTTTCTCCTGCTTGAGATAACCGCCCACGCATTCAATCCGCGTTGTGCCCGTGCCGAATTCCTCGGAGAGCTTTTCGCAGATTTCGTCGGGCTTTGTCGTGATAATCATTGCGGATTTTGCGCGGTCGATACCTTCAACGATGAAGTCGATGGTTTTCAGCGCCGCGAAATACGTCACAATCGAATACAGCGGCAAAATCCAGTTTTGCAGAATAACGCCGCAAAGTATGTACAAAATGACGTTGTAAATCATCACGAACGTGCCGACGGTTATTCCGATGCGCTTGGCGAAAATCACCGCCATAACCTCAATTCCGTCCATAGCGCCGCCCGCGCGTATCGCAAGACCGCTTCCCACGCCCGAAATCACTCCTCCGAACAGCGCGCAGAGAAGCAAATCCTGTCCCGCGAGGGGAGAAGCGAAGGTTACGTCAACGGGCAAAACGTCGGTTATCAGCCAAGCCGAAAGCGAGTAAACCGCGACGGCGAAAACAGCGTAAATGGTGAACGCCGCGCCCTGTCTTTTCAGCCCGAACACAAAAAGCGGGATATTCAGCACAAGGAGCATTATCGAAAGCGTGATAAAATCGGGAGTTATCCTGTCGATAAGCATAGAAGTCCCCGAAATGCCGCTGTCGTAGAGGTTGACGGGAGAGAGAAAGACCGTTATCCCGAATGCGTTTATGATGCCCGCAAGCGTCAGCAGCGCGAAATTTTTGAATTTCAGAGAGGACAGAATATTTTTCATACGCGGTTCCTCCAAAACTAAAGATATATTTATTATAACACGACAAAAAAATATTGTCAAGGAAAAGGGAGATAAAAATGGAACAAAATCAGATTTACAAGAAAACCTTGAAAATAGCCGTTCCGATGATGATTCAAAACGGCATCACAAACGCAGTCGGGCTTGTGGATAACGTTATGGTGGGAAATCTCGGCACAAACGCCGTCACCGCCGTTTCGATTATCGGGCAGCTTTTCTTCGTGTTCAATCTTGCTATTTTCGGCGGACTTTCGGGACCGGGGATTTACGGCGCGCAGTATTTCGGGCAGAAAAACATAACACCAAACGACACCTTAATGAGTATACCAGT
>CAMEQX010000127.1 GCA_945933905.1 uncultured Clostridia bacterium | reverse complement strand
TTTCGGTCGGAATTGCGACAATACCGCCGCTTTTCAGAATTTCCGCGGCTTTTTTTGCGCTTTCCTCGGTATATTTTTCAAGCTCCGTGAGCATTTTTTCACCTTCTCATTCAATCAGCCCGTACAGCCTGTACATCGCAAGCATATTCCCGAGCTGCATTTTCTCGGCAAAAAGCTGGCGATAGGTCGCGGTTTTCTCTTTGCCCGCGCTTTTCAGTTCGGTGAGTTTCTTCGACTTTTCATCAAATTGCACCCGAACCGACAAAAGCATTTTTTCAAAGCTGTCAAGCCGCGATTTTTCGCTGTCTTTCATCAAAATCAACCCTCGTTTTTCGCAAGCAGCGCCGTTCTCTCGGCAAGCCTCAGCGCGTCAAAAATCTCGTCGCAGCCGCCGTTCATCATCTCGTCCAGCTTGTACAGCGTGAGACCTATTCGATGGTCGGTGACGCGGGACTGCGGGAAATTGTAGGTTCTGATGCGCTCTGAGCGGTCGCCTGTGCCCACTTGTCCACGGCGCTCCTCGGCGATTGCGTTGTCACGCGCGGTTTTCTCAGCCTCGTAAAGCCTGCTGTACAGCATTTTCATCGCTTTTTCCTTGTTTTTCATCTGCGAGCGTTCTTCCTGACATTCAACCACAACTCCCGACGGGTGATGAATAATACGAACCGCCGACTCGGTTTTGTTGATGTGCTGACCGCCCGCGCCGCTTGAACGGAACGTCTGAACCGTGTAATCCGCGGGATTTATGTTCACGTCAACTTCCTCGACCTCGGGCAAAACCGCCACCGTTACCGTTGAAGTCTGAATTCTGCCTTGACTTTCCGTTTCTGGAACGCGCTGTACTCTGTGAACGCCGCTTTCGTACTTCAATTTTGCGTAAACGCCCTCGCCTTCAACGCCGAACGAAATCTCCTTGTACCCGCCAAGCTCGGTCGGATTTGCGCTCATAACGTCGATTTTCCAGCCCTGTCGCGCCGCGTACATCGAGTACATTCTGAACATCGAATTTGCGAAAAGCGCCGCTTCCTCGCCGCCCGCGCCCGCGCGAATTTCAACGATAACGCTCTTGTCATCGTCGGGGTCACGCGGAAGAAGCAGGATTTTCAGCTCCTCCTCGCACTTTTCAACAAGCGCCTTGTTCTCGATATAATCAAGCTCCGCAAGCTCGCGAAGCTCCTCCTCAACCGCGCTGTCGTCAAGAAGCGCCCTCGCGTCAAGACAGGATTTCTCGGCATTTACAAACCTGTTGTACATCTCGACAATCGGCGTGAGGTTTTTGTATTCCTTCATCAGCTCCGCGTAGAGCTTGTTGTCGGCGGCAACCTTCGGGTCGGACAGCTTCGCGCTAATCTCGTCATACCGCGCGATTATCATTTGTATTCTTTCACGCATAATTTACTCCGAAATCTGATTTTCGTCGCGG
The DNA here is from genome assembly GCA_945933905.1 of uncultured Clostridia bacterium. Classification (GTDB taxonomy): domain Bacteria; phylum Bacillota; class Clostridia; order Oscillospirales; family Ruminococcaceae; genus CAG-115. Next base: position 3,685 of record CAMEQX010000127.1, on the reverse strand, counting down.
ATAATCGATTTAACGTTTTTCTCACACTTTGAACGCGGCGTCATCACAACTCTCCCGCAGCCCTCGCAGCAAATCCTGAAATCCGCGCCCACGCGCAAAACCTTCATCCGCGCGCTTCCGCAAGGGTGATTTTTTTTCATCAAAAGAACGTCTCCGATATTTATATCCACAAAATCACCCTCCCGCAAAAATCTTTTCTGCATACATATATAAATTATATCACTTTTTCAAAAATATTTCAAGTCGATAAGCGATTTTTTTCAAATATTTGCAAATTTTTTTAATTTTTCGCAAAAAAGGCTTGACAAACGTATTGTTATCTGCTATAATAGATACGTTGCAGTTATGATCCACTAGCTCAGGCGGTAGAGCACCTGACTTTTAATCAGGGTGTCCCGGGTTCGATTCCCGGGTGGATCACCAACATAACGCCGAATCCTTGTTTTCAAGGGTTCGGAGTTTTTTTCAGCAAGATAAAACATCAGCGCCCGTAGCTCAGTTGGATAGAGCAATAGCCTCCGACGCTATGTGTCGTGCGTTCGAATCGCATCGGGCGTACCAAAAATATTCTCGGAGAGCGTTTTGCTCTCCGTTTTTGTAAACAGAAAAGGCTGCGGAAAAAATATGTGAGGAGAACAGGTTATGTCCGAGAAATCCGAGCTTCATCAGGGGCACAGAAAGCGTATGCTTGATAAGTTTCTGGCGCAAGGCATAGGCTGCTTCGAGGAACACGAGGTTCTCGAAATCCTGCTCTATTCGATTTTTTCGCGCTGCAACACAAACGAAATCAGCCACAAGCTTATCGATAAGTTTGGCTCGATTTCAAACGTTCTGAGTGCGTCAAAGGACGACTTAACGACAATCAGCGGTATAGGCGAAAATGCCGCCGCTTTTATTTGTTTTCTGGGAGAATTTGTGACAAAATACCGCGACGAATCGCTTGATAAAAAGAGAAAGCTGAACTCCCCCGAAAAGCTTGCGGAATACGCGAAAACTCTTTTCATAAATCCGCTTGAGGAGGCGGCTTACGTCATTTTGCTGGACAGGTCGCTTTGTCTTATCGGCGCGGAGAAAATTTCCGATGGCGAGCCCGACGCGTCCTGTTTTAACGCGAAAAACGTTATCGGAGCGGCGATTGCGAGAAAAAGCACAAACATTGTTCTCGTTCACAATCACCCTGTCGGTACCGCAAACTTTTCTTCCGCTGACGTTTCCGCGACAAGACGGCTTGTAAATCTCCTCAAGGAGCTGGATATCGAGCTCAACGACCATATCGTTCTGTCGGGCGAGAGCGTGGGTTCAATGCGCTCGGCGGGTGTTTTCAGCGAATACTGGGGATAATAAATGTTCATATTGACAAATCAGACGTTCGCTTGTATAATATAAGTGAACGTTTTTGTGCAATGAGGTGTTTTATGGATAAATTTGAGCTTCGCTCCGAATACAAGCCCACCGGCGACCAGCCCGAAGCAATCGCGGCGCTTTCCAAGGGGATTTTGCGCGGCGATAAGGAACAAACCCTGCTTGGCGTAACAGGCTCGGGAAAGACCTTTACTATGGCGAATATTATCGCGAACGTCAACAAGCCGACGCTCGTTCTAGCGCATAACAAAACGCTTGCCGCGCAGCTTTGTGCGGAATTTCGCGAGTTTTTCCCGAACAACGCAGTTGAGTTTTTCGTGAGCTATTACGACTACTATCAGCCCGAGGCTTACATTCCCTCAACCGACGCTTATATCGAAAAGGACAGCTCCATAAACGACGAAATCGACCGCCTGCGCCACTCCGCGACCGCTTCGCTTGCCGAGCGCAGAGATGTCATTATCGTAGCCAGCGTTTCGTGCATTTACTCGCTCGGTTCACCCGAGGATTACCGCGCAAACACGCTTTCCATTCGTCAGGGTATGGAAATCTCGCGCGAGGAGATAATAAGAAAGCTTGTCGATATGCAGTACGAGCGAAACGAGCTGAATTTTGTCCGCAACAAATTCCGCGTCAAAGGCGACACGCTCGAGATTTTCCCCGCGGGAAGCACAAACGAAACCGCTATCCGTGTGGAATTTTTCGGCGATGAAATCGAGCGTATTTCGCAGTTTGAGGTTGTCACGGGCAACACGAAGGCTACGCTTTCCTACGAGATAATCTTCCCTGCCTCGCATTATATCATCGCTCAGGACAAGAAAGAAGAAGCGCTCGCGGAGCTTGAAAAGGAGCTTGAGGAGCGCGTGAAGTTCTTCAAGGACAACAACAAGCTGATTGAAGCGCAGAGAATTGACCAGCGCACGCGTTATGATATAGAAATGCTTCGCGAAATCGGCATCTGCAAGGGCGTCGAAAACTACTCGCGCGTGCTTGCGAGAAGACCGCCGGGAAGCACGCCGATAACGCTTCTCGACCACTTCCCTGAGGATTTTCTGCTGATGATTGACGAGAGCCACGTCACGCTCCCTCAGGTTCGCGGAATGTTCGGCGGAGATGTCGCCCGAAAGAAAAATCTCGTTGACTACGGCTTCAGACTGCCCTGCGCTTACGACAACCGACCGCTGAATTTTGATGAATTTTACGACAAGCTCAATCAGATTGTCTTCGTTTCGGCAACTCCCGGTGAATTTGAACGCGATAAATCAACACAGATTGTCGAGCAGATTATCCGTCCGACAGGGCTTCTTGACCCCGAAATCACCGTCAAGCCGACCGAGGGGCAAATCGAGGATTTGATTTCCGAAATCAACCAAAGAACCGCGAAAAATCAGCGCGTTCTCGTGACCACGCTCACCAAGAAAATGGCGGAGGATTTGACCGCGTTCCTTGAAAAAGCGGGAATAAAAGTGCGCTATATGCACCACGATATCGATACAATGGAGCGAATGGAGATAATCAGGGATTTGCGCGAGGGCGAATTTGACGTGCTTATCGGAATTAACCTTCTTCGCGAGGGTCTTGATATTCCCGAGGTATCGCTTGTGGCTATTCTCGACGCGGATAAGGAAGGCTTTCTGCGCTCGGAAACGTCGCTTGTTCAGACTATCGGACGAGCTGCGCGAAACGCCGAGGGCACGGTTATAATGTACGCAGACGTTGTCACAAAATCAATGGAAACGGCTATCACCGAAACGCTTCGTCGCCGTGAAATTCAGCAGAAATACAACGAGGAACACGGAATTGTCCCGAAAACGATTGTCAAGGATATCCGTGATGTTCTCGAAATCACAAAGAAAGAAACAAAGAAGATGAAAAAGAGCGATTACAAGAAGCTTCCGCGCCGTGAACGCGAACAGCTTATCGCTCAATACACCGCCGAGATGAAAAAAGCCGCAAAAATGCTTGACTTTGAACACGCTGCTTTTCTGCGCGATAAAATCAAGGAAATCCGCGGTGAATAACAGGATTTTGCAAAAGAAGGGTTGACTATGGCTAACGATAAAATTATTATAAAAGGCGCGCGCGAGCATAATCTCAACAACATCGACGTCACAATCCCGCGCGACAAGCTGGTTGTTCTCACGGGAGTTTCGGGTTCCGGAAAAGCTCGCTTGCGTTTGACACGATTTTTGCGGACGGTCAGCGGCGCTATATGGAGAGCCTTTCGAGCTATGCGAGAATGTTCCTCGGACAAATGGAAAAGCCCGATGATTGTACCGATTTGCGTGCGCTGCTCCTCGACCATTCTCGACATTGTTGTAAG
>CAMEQX010000126.1 GCA_945933905.1 uncultured Clostridia bacterium | reverse complement strand
CGATATGTCAAACGGCGTGCTTTCGGGAGCGCCTGTTGACCACAAGGCAGACGACGAGCTCGGCGTTCTCGCGGACGCTGTAAACAGAATGGCGGATTATAACAACACCATAATCTCCGATATCAAGCACACCGCCGAGGAAATCGCTTCGGAAAACCTCTGCGTGAAGCCGCACGGCGAGTACTGCGGCGACTTTGTTCCCGTCAAGGAAGCGCTTGAAAAGATTGTCGAGTCAATCCGCTCGGTTATCGAGAATATCGAGGAAGCGGGCAGACAGGTAAGCAGCGGCTCTGAGGAAATGTCCCGCAACTCTGCGGTTCTTTCGACAGCAGCCGAGGAGCAGTCCACGACCGTTTCCCAGCTCAACGACAAGCTGAACGCGGTTTATGATGAAATCAGCAACAACGCGAAGGTTGCGTGCGAGCAGGCAAGCGGCACCGCGAAGGAGTGTATGGAGCTTGTAAACGAGGGCAACGTCAAGATGGGCAATATGCTTGAAGCGATGAACGAAATCAACAGCACCTCCGCGCAGATTGCCAACATCATCAAGACCATTCAGGACATCTCCGAGCAGACGAATATTCTCTCGATAAACGCGTCCATTGAGGCGGCGAGAGTAGGCGCGGCGGGCAAGGGCTTTGCCGTTGTTGCGGGAGAAGTCGGAAAGCTTGCCGATAAGACCGCGCAGGCTGCGAAATCCACCACAAAGCTCATCAAATCGTCTATTCAGTCCGTCAGAAACGGCACGGTTATCGCAAACGAAACCGCCGAGATGCTCGGAAAGATTGTCGAGAAAACCGACGCTACCGCAAAGGTTGTCGAGGATATTGCGGACGCTTCCGCAAAACAGGCTGAGAGCGTAAAGGACGTGCTCTCGGGAATGAACATCATCTCCTCCGAGGTAGTTCAGGTAAGCTCTTCGGCAAACCAGTGCGCAGACAGCTCCGAGGAGCTTGCAACGCAGGCTGTTATGCTTCATAACACGGTTGACCGTTTTATCATCAACGAGAGCAAGGCGGCGAAAAGGGCTGCCGAAAAGCAAGCTGAAGCTGCTGTAAAAAAGCCCGCTCCCGCTAAAACAGCGCCCGCAAAGCCCGCTCCCGCGAAAACGGCTCCCGCAAAGCCCGTTTCAACCGTAAAGACGGAGAACAAGGCGAAAATTCCCCAGAAGCCCGCTCCCGTGAAGACCGAACCCGCTCGCGTTAAACCGGCGATAAAGCTTGACGAGGAACCGACAGCTGTTGCGGCAAAACCGAGCGCAGCCCCCGTCACAAAGGCGACTATGCAGCCCGTCAACAGAACCATTTCGATGGACAACAATAAATATTAAGGAGAAAATCTATGGCTTCCGAAATCAAGGAATATGGCTTTTATCAAGGCTACAAGTGCTATCTGGTAACGCTTCAGAACGCGAAAATCAAGGCGAGCTTCCACAGCCTCGGCGCGTGCATTCAGTCAATCACGGTGTCCGACAAGAACGGCGAAAAGGTTGACGTTGTGCTGGGATATGACGATTTGAACGGCTATATCGAGGGAAATTCCTCCCACGGTGCAACCGTCGGACGTTTTGCAAACCGTATCGGCGGCGCGAAATTCACGCTCAACGGCAAGGAATACAAGCTCTACAACAACGACGGCGAAAACACGCTTCACGGCGGCTCGATTTCGTTCAACAAGCGCGTTTGGACGGTTGACGAGGTGACGGACAACAGCGTTACATTCGGGTACACAAGCCCCGATGGTGAGGAAAATTTCCCCGGAACGCTTGTCAGCAAGGTTCAGTTCACGCTCCTTGACAACGGCGTGCAAATCCACTACACCGCGAAATCCGACAAGGACACGGTTGTGAATTTCACGAACCACTCCTATTTCAACCTGAAAGGCGAGGGCAGCGGCGATGTTCTCGACCACATTGTTGAGATAAACGCAGAAAAATACACTCCCGTTGACAGCGGGCTTATCCCGACAGGCGAGATTGCCGATGTCGCGGGAACGGCGTTTGATTTCAGAGAGCCGAAAAAGGTTCGCGAGGATATGGACAACGGAAAGCTCCCGAACGGCTACGACCACAACTTCTTCCTCGGCGAGAGCAAGGAAATGCGTGTTGCGGCGCAGGCTTACGAGCAGACGCGCGGGATTTTGCTCACGATGAAAACGAACAAGCCCGCGATGCAGTTCTACATCGGAATCGGCTTGAACGAGGACGGAAAGGGCGGCAAGCACTATCAGAAATACGGCGGACTTTGCTTCGAGAGCCAGTTCTGCCCCGACACACCGAACAAGCCGAATTTCCCGAGCTGCGTGCTGAAAGCCGGCGAAACCTACGACTACACCACGGTTTACGAGTTTGAGGCGAAGTAATCCGATATTACGACAACAAAAAAACCACTCTCAAACGAGGGTGGTTTTCTTGTATTATGTTGAAATTCACTTCTTCCAAGTGGAAGGCGTAAAGAGAATCAGCATCGGGAAAAGCTCCAGTCTGCCCGCGAGCATATCGAAAATCAGCACGATTTTCGATGGTACCGAGAAGAACGCGAAATTCTCCGTCGGACCGACAAGCTCGAGTCCCGGACCGATGTTGTTTATGGAAGCGGTCACGGCGGTGAAGTTTGTAATCAAATCGTGGTTGTCGAAGGAAATCACAATAAGCGAGCTCACGAAAACCAAAAGATACGCGATGATGTAAACGCTCACCGAGCGCACGGTTTCGTGTTCGATTGGGTGAGAGCCGATTTTGATTTTCTTGATTTGCTTCGGGTGAACCATAACCTTCAGCTCTTTTCCGAGGCTCTTGAACAGGATTATTATTCGCGAAACCTTGATACCGCCGCCCGTGCTGCCCGCGCACGCGCCGATGAACATTATGATAACGAGAATTGTACGAGAAAGCTCCGACCACGCGTTAAAGTCAACCGTAGAGAAGCCCGTTGTCGAAATCAGCGAAGCTACCGTAAATGCCGAATTGCGAAGCGAGTCGCCCGTTTCGGTGAAAAGCGCGCGGTTGTCGATGGTGAGAATTGTAATCGCGGCGGTTACGATGATGAAGAAAACGATGACCTCGGTGTTGAACGCCTCGCGGAATTTTCGGTTCAACAGGAAGAAATAGGAGTTGAAGTTCACCGAAAACAGCAGCATAAATACCGTCACGACAATCTGTATGTAAGGCGAGAAATTGCCGATACTGCTGTTGTAGATGCCGAAGCCGCCCGTGCCTGCCGTCGCGAAGGCGGTGTTGAGCGCCTCAAAGCCCGTCATTCCGCCGAAAAGCAGCATAACAAACTCAATCAGCGTCAGCACAAAGTAAATCGCGTAGAGCAAAAGCGCCGTTGTTTTGACGCGGGGAACCAGCTTGCTCACGGACGGTCCCGGCGACTCCGCTTTCATTATGTGCATATTCTGTCCGCCCGACAGCGGCAAAAACGCCATAACAAACACAAGCACGCCCATTCCGCCGACCCAGTGTGTGAAGCTGCGCCACATCAGCATCGATTTCGGGAGCGTCTCGACGTCGGTTAAAATGGACGCGCCGGTTGTTGTGAAGCCCGAAACCGTTTCAAAAAGCGCGTCAATGAACGAGGGGATTTTTCCCGACAGGAAAAACGGAAGCGCCCCGAAAACCGACAGCGCAATCCAGCTCAGCGCGACAATCACAAAGCCCTCTCGCGAGAAAAGCTGCTTGTTTTTCGGTTTTTTGACGAGGATAAGCAGCCCGCCTATCGCAAGGCAAATTCCCGCGCAAACCCCAAACCAAACCGCCGATCTTCCCTCTGCGAACACGGCGCAGGTTATCAGCGGAACCGCCATAAAAGCCGCCTCGAAAATCAAAATCCAGCCGAGGACATAGCTTATCATTCTGTAATTCATAAAATTACCGCTCTTTCAAATCATTTGAGAATATCCGCGATATCGTGAAGTCCTACGATATTCGACACGATAACAACCGTATCTCCCGCCATAATCACGTCCGAGCCGCGCGGTATGATAACCTTTTTATCGCGGAGAATTGCCGCAACGAGCACTCCGGGCTTCAGTGTGAGCTTCATCAGCGGCGTGTCGGTAACGGGGCACGCGTCGGTTATGGTGAACTCGGACGCCTCGACCTTGCCCTTGATGAACTGATACACGCGCTCAACGTTGCTGCCGACGGTTCTCTTAAACGAGCGCACATAGCGGATAATCGTGTCGGAGGTGATGTTTTTCGGGTAAATTATCGTGTCAAGGTCAAGGTGCTTGATAACCTCGTCAAACTCAATTCGGTTGATTTTGGTGACAAGCTTCGCGCTTCCCGCACTTTTCGCGAAAAGCGACAGCATAATGTTTTCCTCGTCAAGATTTGTCAGCGCGACAAAAGCTCCCGCCTTCTCCAAGCCCGCTTCAAGCAGAACATTCTGGTCGGACGCGTCGCCGTTTATCACGGTAACGTCGTCCCAAAGCTCCGAAAGCTCCTCGCAGCGCTTGAGATTTTTCTCGATAATCTTGACGGAAATTCCCGATTTGAGCAAAATCTCCGTGAGATAATGCCCCAGCTCTCCGCCGCCCGTAATCATAACGTCCTTGACGGAATTTGTCTTGTAGTTGATTTTGCGGAAGAAATCGTTTGCCTTTTTCGGCGAGGCAACGATTGAAATAACGTCCCTTTCCTCGAAAACGAAATTACCGTTTGCTATGTAAGCGTCGTCGCCGCGCTCGATTGTACACACGAGAACATCGCACTCGAGCTTTGAAGCGATTTCCTTGACGGCAAGTCCCGCGAGAGGGCTGTCCTCGGGAAGCCTAAATTTAAGCAGCTCCACGCGCCCTCTTGAGAAGGTTTCGATTTTCATTGCCGACGGAAAACGCAGTACCCGCGCGATTTCCTGCGCTGCGGCAAGCTCGGGGTTTATGACCATCGCAAGCCCCAGCTCGTCCTTGAGGAACGGCGCTTCGCTGCTGTACTGCGGTGAACGAACGCGCGCGATTGTCCGGCAGTTTCCCGCTTTTTTCGCGATAAGACAGCAGAGCAAATTCAACTCGTCTGAGCCCGTAACCGCAATCAGCAAATCCGCGCGCTCGATGCCCGCCTCCTGTTGAATAAGGTGAGTTGCGCCGTTTCCGATAACTCCCATAACATCGCAGCGCG
>CAMEQX010000125.1 GCA_945933905.1 uncultured Clostridia bacterium | reverse complement strand
CAAAGCCGGTGTGCCGGATATTTTCGCGGACAACCTTGAGCGACACGGGTGAATTGTCGGCGAATGTGCAGAATTTCGCGCCGCGGCTCAGCGCCTCAATGCCGAGCTGACCGCTCCCCGCAAATAAATCCAGCACCTCCGCGCCCTCTATCTCGAACTGAATTGCGCTGAAAATCGCTTCCTTAACCTTTTGCGCGGTCGGGCGAACCAAATCCGTCCCCTCGACCGTCATCAGCTTTCTTCCACGCGCCGAACCTGTTATTACTTGCATTTTTTCTCCCCAAATCTATCGGTAAATTTGTGCAACTTTCACGAAATTTCCTCGCGTTATTTATGCACATATCCAAACTTTATCAAAACCAACGTCTTCTCCCGACTTCGCCGCGAAAAGCCCACAAACCGCGCTGTTAAGCGAAATTCGCCGCGAAAAGCCTACAAACCGCGCTGTTAAGCCAAATCCGTCGCGAGAAGCCCACAAACCGCGCTGTTAAGCCAAATCCGCCGTGAAAAGCCCACAAACCGCGCTGTTAAGCCAAATTCGCTGCGAAAAGCCCACAAACCGCGCTGTAAAGCCAAATTCCTGCGCCTTTCAGAAATTCGCCTGAATGAAATCAAACAGCTCCCGCGCCGTTTCCTCGCCGATTTTCGCTGCCGTTTTCAGCTCCTCGACGCTTGCCGCTTTCATCGCCTGCTTGGTCTTGAAATGGCGTAACAGCGCGGTTTGCTTCGCCTCGCCGATACCCTTGACCTGCCGCAGCTCCGACGCGAAAAGCGCCTGCTTGTGCTTCGTGCGCTGATACGAAATCGCCCAGCGGTGCACCTCGTCCTGAATGTTCGTCAAAAAATCGAACAGCGCGCGGTTGGATTTTATCTCGATTTCCCCGCCCGCCTCGGCGATTGCGCGCGTGCGGTGCTTGCTGTCCTTGACAAGACCAAAAAACGGGATTTTCACGTTCATTTCCGCGAAAACCTCGGAAACCGCGCTGATATGCCCTCTGCCGCCGTCCAGCAAAATCAAATCGGGAAGCGGCGCGAAATCCTCGTCGCCCTCGGCAAACCGCGTCAGCCGCCGCCGCAAGACCTCTTGCATACACGCGTAGTCGTTCTGCCCGTCAACAGTTTTTATAGAGAACCGTTTGTACGCGCTCTTGAGCGGGCGGCCGTTCTTATAGACCACCATTCCCCCGACAACGCCCGTTTCGCCGAAATTCGAGATGTCGTAGCTCTCGATGATTTCGGGGATTTTCGGCAGCGCGAGAAGCTCCTTCAAATCCTCCAGCGCGGAGATTTCTCTTTGAGTTCTGCCCATTTTCAGCGCGAGATATTCACCCGCGTTCTTCCTCGCAAGCGCGATTTTCGAGATACCCTCGCCGCGCTGCGGAACGTAGATTTTTACCGCGTGACCGGCGTGTTCTTTGAGCAGCGCGCCGAGCAATTCCGCGTCCTCGAACTCCTCGTCAACGAGAATTTCCCGCGGAATGTCATCGCGCTCGGAATAATAGCTCACGAGAAAATCCCGCCGCATTTCCGCAGGCTCGTATTCCTCGCCGATGAAAAAATTCTCCTTATCGACAAGCCGTCCGTTTCGGTATTTTATCACGGCAAACGACGCCGTGCCGATATTTTGCGCGCCGCCGATGATGTCGAATTCCTGTTTGTCATCGAAAATGCTCTGCCCGTTTTTCAGCCGAGTGAGCGCCGCAATCCTGTCGCGAAGCCGCGCCGCGCGCTCAAACTCGAGATTTTCGGCGGCTTTTTCCATCTCGGCGGTGAGTTCTTCAACGCTCGCCTTGCTGCCGTTTTTGAGATAAGCGATTGCTTCATCAACGATTTTTTTGTACTCCGCCGACGTGATTTTCCCCTCGCAAACGCCCATACACCGCTTTATGTGGTGGTTTAGGCAGGGTCGCTCTTTGTTGAAATCGCGCGGGAATTTCTTGTGACAGGTCGGGAGCATAAACAGCGAGTTTGCCTCCTCGACAGCCTGTTTCACCGTAAATCCGCTCGTAAACGGACCGATATAATCCGCGTTTTTGTCGCTCGTCTGAAGCGTGTAGGAAATTCTCGGGAACTCTCCGTGCGAGATTTTTATATAGTTATAGCCCTTGTCGTCCTTGAGGAGAATGTTGTACTTGGGCTGGTGGAGCTTAATCAGCGAACACTCCAGCACAAGCGCGTCCAACTCGCTTTTCGTGACGATAAAGTCAAAATCGTATATTTTCGACACCAGCTTCAGCGTTTTCGCGTTGTGCTGGGAATTGTGCCGAAAGTAAGTCGTGACGCGGTTTTTCAGCGCCTTCGCCTTGCCGACATAGATGATTTCGCCGCCCTCGTTCTTCATCAGGTAAACACCCGGCTCCGTGGGCAGACGGTTTGCCTTGTCGCGCAGATAATCTATTCTCAAATTCATTCAAATTAAACACCACAAGGGCTTATTCAGCCCTTGAATTACAGATTTTTTATGCCTCTTGTGGCGGCGCGTATCTCCATAACGCCCGTTTCGGGATAGAAAAACAGCGTTCTTCCATAGTCCGCGCCCGTGTCCTCCGCGAGAATGGGAATTCTCTCCTTCGCGAGCATTTCCTTCACCTTAGCAACATTTCGGTCGCCGATGTTGAACTTGTCGTTGGAAATCGCAAACATAGTCGCCCCGCCCGCGATTTTTGCGCGCAGTCTTCCCCGCGAAGCGCCGAGCTTTTCCATCTCTTTTATCAGCAGCGGAATTGCCGTGTCCGCGAAGCGCATAGGAGCAGACGCGCCGTTCACTCCCGCGGTGCTGTCGGGGAGCATAATATGCGAAAGTCCGCCGACTCCCGCCGTGCTGTCGAGCAGGCAAATCCCCACGCACGACCCGAGCGCGTAAGTCACGAGAATGTCGGGCGTTTTGCACACCTTCAAATCACCTATGCGAATCGTTAAGTTAGCCATCTTCTGCAACACCGAGCTTCTTCATCAAAATATACAGCGACTTCATATCGGGGATAAGGATAATGTTCGACTTGATGTTTACGCCGTCAATCACAAATCCGTCGTTTATAAACAGCACCTTGTCGCCGATTTCCGAATATTCCACAATCGGAACGCTCATAATCGCGCCCATCATATCCACCGTCATCGCGGGCACGCTCATATCAATCGTCAGCCCCGTAAGCGTGCCGATTGCCTGCAAATAGCTGCCCGCCATAATGTTGCCCATTTCCTTTATCGCGGAAAAAACATTTTCCTTGCCGAGAAACGTTGAAAGCACCACCTGAGCGAAGCTGTCCTCAAGCAAAAACATAATCATACCCTGAATGTCGCCGTTGAGGTGAACGAGAATACCCGTGATGACTTTTTCGGGGCCGCCCATTTGCTCGATGACGTGCTGATAATCCAAAACGCTCACGTCGGGCACGCGCATAGTAACCGTCTTCCCGAGCATCTGAGAAAGCGCGTTTGCGGCGCTTCCCGAGCCGATGTTGCCGATTTCCTTCAGGCAGTCGATTGCCACAGGCGACAAGTCCTCGTAGTTTTTAATCATTTTATCAGCCTTCTTCCGCGGTGAATTTTTTATTCCTTGAGTTCAAATTATCTCAGATTGTTGGCAATTCTCGCAAGTTCATCGGAGGTTGTGACAACGCGCGAGCTTATCTGATAGGCGCGCTGCGTTTCGATGAGCTTTACCATCTGCGTTGCCAAATCCACGTTTGACGCAATCAGCACGCTTTGGAGCTTTTCTGCGTTCGGATTTGCCACGGCAGCGCCGCTCTTTCCGTTTTCAACATAACGATTTGTGCCGAGCGCCTCCAGCCCATACGGGTTCGGGAACTCAAACACGCCGATTTTCTCCTTGAGCGCGCTCCAGTCAACGTTCGGTTCACCCTCGATAAACGGGATTTGGATACGCTCCTTGTTGTTGTCGAGAACGTACTCTCCCGACGCCGAAACCAGCCACCACTCGCCGTTTTCGCCGACCTGCGTCATCGCGAAAGCGCCGTCGCGGGTGTAGTTTACGTTGCCCCATCTGTCCTCAACGGCGAAAAATCCCTCGCCGCCGATAGCGAAATCGAGATTTCTCTCGGTATCGTAGAAATGCGACTGTGAGAACATCAAATCGGTTTTCTGCACATAAGCGCCGTGGTTCGAGGATATCCTTCTCGCCGTCCTCGTCGGAATCGACAAAATCGCGGCGATAGCTCTCGTAGATGCAGTCCGCGAAATCGGGACGGATTGTCTGATAGCCGACCGTGTTGATGTTCGCCATATTGTTCGCGTAGATTGACATTGCTCTCGCCTGTTCAATCATCGCGGTTTTTCCCGTGTGAAATGATATATTCATATTTTTGCTCCTCTCGTCAAATCAGAGATGATTTTCGTTAGCAACAATAATTATCGCATTAAACCTTCTTGCACAAATTCACGCAGTTCTGGTTCATACCGTCCGCGAGCTTCAAAATCGCGCTGGACGCCTCGTAGAGCCGGTTCGTGTTCATCATCATCGTGAGCTCGTAGTTCAAATCGATGTTCGAGCGTTCAAGCGCGCCCTGCAAAATCTCATACCGCGCGTCCTCGGGAACAGCCGTTGCGCTTGCCGCGGTAAACATATTCGTCCCGAATTTCGTGACGTCGCTCTCGGGGTCGATGTAGGAGAGCAAAAGCTTGTCAACGCGCTCTCCGTTGCGGTAAATCGTGCCGTCAACGTCAATGGTGAACTCCTTTGTGCCGAGATAAATCTCGCCGTTTTCCCCGAGAACACGCCCCGAGGTTGACAGGCAGAGATAGCCCTCGCTGTCCAGCTCCCAGTTTCCGTTTCTTGTCAGCATTGTCTCGCCGTTATAGCCCGCGATGTTGAAGTAAACATCGCTCGAAACCGCCACGTCAAACGGACTTTCCGTGAACTCGAAGAAGCCCTGCTTCAAATCGGTATAAGATGTATCGATATAAGTATGTCTGAAAGTACCCGAAAGCTCCTCGCGGTGCTTTACAAGAATCATCTGCTCCTGAAACGAATTCGGGAGAACCGTGTCGCGCTTATAGCCCGCCGTGCTCATATTTGCAAGGTTGTTTCCGATGCAGTCGAGCTTGCGCTGATTCATAATCATACCGTTTGCGGCGTAATAATAACCTCGGTTCATAGCTTCTCCTTTCGGGCATATAAATATCACACCTCATAAAATG
>CAMEQX010000124.1 GCA_945933905.1 uncultured Clostridia bacterium | reverse complement strand
GGTGAGCTCACGAAGCAGCTTCTTGACGGCGGGCAGAAACCTGTTCACGCCTTTTCCGCTGCGGCAGTCGCACACGATAACGCACATTCCCTGCTTCTCGTAGAACCTTCGCCAAGCCTCCGTCGCCTTTTCATCGGCGGCGTCGCATTTGTTCAGTATCATAATACGCGGCTTTTTCCCGCAAAGCTCGTCGATAATAGGATTTCTGCTGCTCTCGGGAATTCTCGCGTCGGTAACCTCGACCACCGCGTCAACCATCTTCAAGTCAGCCTCGATAAGCCGTCTTGTCTTGGTCATATGACCGGGAAACCACTGAATATTTCCCGCGTCGTTTTGATTATTTAAAGCCATTTGAATTGTGAAATCGGCGAGACGCGTACAAACGCCCTGCCCATAATCAGATTTTTGTCAACAAAACCAATGTCAGCGAGATTTCGGCTGTCGTTGGAAACGTTTCTATTGTCGCCCATAACGAACACGCAGTTCTCAGGAACGACATAGTCAACATTGCTTTCAATATAGCCCAGAAAGCGCTTTGTGGTGAGGGTTTTGATGTAATCCTCCTTGAGAAGCTCGCCGTTGCGGTAAACCTTGCCCTCGGAGAAGTTCACTCTTACCGTATCCCCAGCCACGCCTATCACGCGCTTTATTATCGCCTCGCCGTACAGATTTGTGTTTCTGTTTATCAGCTTGTCGGCTTGTATAACAACGATATCCCCAAAAGACGGCTCATAACACAGATTTGTAATAAGAACCCTGTCCTTATCCATAAGGGTATCGTTCATTGAAGGGCCATCAACGCTAATTGAACGAAAGAAAAACAGATTAAGAACCAGCATCGCCACAACCGCGACAATGATATTATTCACCCAACTCACTGTCTCGGAAAAAGGGCGGGACTTTTCTTCGCCATCGCTCTTTTTTTCGCTGTCCTTGTTCTCGGCTTCCTCCTCGGGAGCCTTTTTCATTTCCTCGTCAAAATCGCTCATAGCACACTCACTTTTCGGAACTGTTCCCGACATATCCTCTAAAACACGTCTAAAGCGGCAGTAAAAGCCGCTTTGGCGCATTTTAAATTCGGGAACGTCTTGCGTTTAAGCCTTTGCTTAAACCTTGGACTTAACCTTGGCAGCCTTACCAACTCTGTCGCGCAGATAGTAAAGCTTAGCTCTGCTAACCTTACCGTTTCTTACAACGTCAACGTGGTCCACGGACGGAGAATGTACGGGGAAAACTCTCTCTACACCGCAGCCGTGTGCAACACGTCTTACGGTGAAGGTTTCGTTGATACCGCCGTGCTTCTTTGCGATAACGGTTCCCTCGAACATCTGGATACGGCTCTTGTCGCCTTCCTTGATGCGTACATACACCTTAACGAAATCACCGATTTCGATTGCGGGTGCCTGCTCCTTCATACTGCTCTGCTCAATGATTTTAAGTGCGTCCATTTTTTCCTCCTAAATTTTCGGATATTCTTGAAATCGGCTTATCCGAGCCAAACGGCAAGAGGTCGTTTCCCCTTTTTTCAGCGGACTATCCGTTTTAATGTCACGCGAGCTTTCGCTCCGCAGCATCAACACACATCGGCACAACATTTCCATTCCGAGCTGTCGCACACAATATATGGCTTTTCCCGAAACGTTAATACTCATATATGGGCATAGTTATACCGACGGATACTAAATGCCTTATTATTATAACACTATTGACTAAAAAAATCAAGTGCTTTTTATTAAAAATTACAACTTTTTTGCGATTTTTCAGCCGTTGTTTTGTTCATTTACTTAAAAAGCAAGATTATTTAGGTAATTTTCATCGTAATCGGAAAGCAAATCCTCCGTGATATCCTTTGCATTTTTGGAAATATTTTCCGCAAGCGCTCGGATTTCCTTGTTTTTCAAGCAATTCTCGATACCGCGAAGGACGGAATTTCTCGCAAACGCTGCCCGTGAAAACCGCTCGGGAACTGCTCCCAAGCTCAACAGCGCCTTCAATCCGTCAGGCGAGGAAAACGGCTCGCCGGAGAGAAAAATCCCGTTTTCGCTGCCGAAAAGCGAAAGAGCCGCGGCGGTTCTCGCTTTATCGGACTGAATTGCCCGAACATCAGCCTGCGATATGTAAAAATCCTCGCCGATAAAGAACAGGTCGCGGTCGTACATAATCCCGTCCGCGTCGATTATCCCATCTTTTCGCATCAAATCAGCCGCCATAGCCGCTCCGCACGAGCAAATCCCGATACAGTCCGCGTCGTTTATCACCTCGTAAACCAGCGTTTTCTCATCGCGTTTTACCGTTTCAATCGCGCCGTCTTCCGCGGGCATTCCGCTTTCCAGCCCGCTTCCGTCAAATGCTCCCGCAAGCGAAAAAGCCGCGCACAAAAGCTCTTTTCCGTTGTTTTGGGCAACACAAAGCGTTTTCCCGAAATCCGCCGCCGTGAATTTCTCCTCGGGAATTGTCGTAAGCGAAGCCGTAAAACGCCCGCTTATGCCCATTGAAATAAACGGCGAGAAATACAGCTCGATTTCGGGTGAAAGGTACAAATCGCTCGCAAAAAGCTCTCCCGCGAGGTACTCCGCTATGTGAACATCTGCGGCAATTCCCACGGATTTTATCGCGGAAGCGGGTATCCCGTGCTCTCGGCAAGCCGTCACCATAAGCCGCGCCAAAATCTCCGCAGAGGCTTTCGCGCCGATTTCCGTGCCGAAAAGCGCGGATTTCGCGAAAACCCTGTTCATCGCCAAATCAAAAACCTCAATCGTAAGTCCACATTGCGTTATATCGCAAGCCGCCGCAAGCTCCGCGCTTCGCTCAGCTTGA
This sequence comes from uncultured Clostridia bacterium, assembly GCA_945933905.1. GTDB lineage: Bacteria > Bacillota > Clostridia > Oscillospirales > Ruminococcaceae > CAG-115. The sequence continues at coordinate 2,350 of CAMEQX010000124.1, read as the reverse complement.
AATTTCCTATGCCGTGCGGTTATCTTTTCAAGCAATTTCCCGCCTCCGTTCATCTTTTATATAAGAAAATTTTAACATAATATTTTTCATTTGTCAATACAATATTCCTATTGAAATATTTTTGAGTTTGTGTTATAATAATAATGTATTGATTTTTTCAATAAATCGAAAATGGTAAGAAGGTCGAAAAATGAAGCTGAATATTGTCCTCGCCGAGCCGCAAATTCCTCAGAACACGGGAAATATCGCGCGAACCTGCGCTGTCACAGGCGCGGCGCTCCATATCATCAAGCCTATGGGTTTTACGCCGACGGACAAACAGCTCAAGCGCGCGGGGCTGGATTACTGGCATTTTCTGGATATCTCGTATTACGACGGCTTTGACGACTTTTTCGCAAAAACAAGCGGAAACTACTTCTTCTTCACAACAAAGGCGCCAAACCGTTACACCGACGTGAGCTATCCCGACAACTGCTACATAATTTTCGGGCGCGAGGACGCGGGTCTTCCCGAGGAGCTTTTGTTTAAAAACAGAAATTCCTGTGTGAGAATTCCGATGATGCCCACGCTCCGAAGCCTAAATCTCTCAAACAGCGTCGCTATCGCAGCATACGAAATCCTTCGTCAATGGGATTTCCCCGAGCTGCAAAACAACGGCTCTCTCACCAAATTCGACTGGTCCGAGGCAGACTGAATTAAAGAAAATAATTTTGAAAGGAAATTTTGTTATGAACGAAAAGGTAAGAATTATCACGGACAGCGGCTGCGATATCTCTCGCGAGCTTGAAAAGGAATGGGAGAAATATCTCGTTGTTATGCCGTTTTTGGTAAATATCAACGGCAAGGATTATATCGACCGCATCGATATCCAAGAGGACGAGTTCTATCAAATCCTCAAGGACAACGAGGAAATCCCCAAGCATTCTCAGATTAACCAAATTCAGTTTGAGGAAAAGTACCGCGAGCTTTATGCTCAGGGCGTGCGCGAGATTATCGTTGACGTAATCAATGCGGCGGGCTCGCAGACCTTCTCGCAGTCCGTTCTCGCGGCGGAGGCTGTTAAAGAGGATTTGCCCGACCTCAAAATCCACAACGTTGATTCGAGAAACTACACCGTGGGTTACGGATTTCCGATAATAGAAGCCTGCAAAAAGCTCGACGACGGACAGTCGGTTGAAAGCGTTGTCGCTTATCTCAAGGACTGGGCAATCCACACTGAGTCGTTTATCGTGGGCTTCGGTCTTCGTCATATGAAAAAATCGGGAAGAATTTCCGCTGCGGCTTCCTTCCTCGGCGAGCTTATGGGGCTCAAGCCGCTTATCGTGCTTCACGACAAGGTTACCGAGGTGCTGAAAAAGGCGCGCGGCGAAAAGGCGGTTATTGACGCGGCGGTTGAAACCATTTCCGCGAGAATGATTCCGCAGACGCCATACTGCATCTGCACCACAACCCGCCCCGAGCTTGAAAAGGAATTTATCGACAAAATGACCAAGAAAGTCGGCTATCCGCCCGCTATGATTGCAAAAATCGGCGTTGTTGTTTCTTGCAACGCGGGTCCCGATTTCGTTGCCGCAATCATAAAAGGTCCGGAGCACAACGACTGATTTTCGACAACTCCGTGAGGTTTTCTTGCGGATATAAAGGAGCTTGCCGTGGACGCAATCGAATATATAAAGGATATCGCCGAGAATTTCGTCAACATCGTTAAATCCATCAGCATTTTCGATATTCTCGATATCCTTATCCTCACTTTCCTTGTTTATTACCTCATCAAGCTGCTGCGTGAAACCCGCGCTATGCAGCTTTTGAAGGGTATCTTTTTCATCATAGTTATCTTCATTTTGGTGCAGATTTTCAAGCTGAGAGCGATGAGCTTCCTCTTGGACAACTTCCTTCAAGTCGGACTTATCGCGATTATGATTGTCTTTCAGCCCGAGCTGCGCCGAATTCTCGAAAAGGTCGGCGGAACGAAGGTTGCCACATTTGCTCAGTCTGTCGAGAAAAACGCGGGAAATACCTCGGTGCGCGAGAAAGCCATTCTCGGTATCGCGGACGCCTGCGCACGTCTTCACGACAGCAAAACAGGCGCGCTTATCGTTATTGAGCGTGAAACAAAGCTCGGCGATATCATCGAAAAGGAAACCACAAGCGTCATCAACGCCGAGTGCGAGCCCGAGCTGTTCTGCAATATCTTCTACAACAAGGCCCCCCTTCACGACGGCGCCGTGATTATCCGCGACAACCGAATTTACGCGGCGGGCTGCTTTTTGCCCAACACGCAGAAAGACCAGTACCTCACAACCGAGCTTGGTTCACGCCACAGAGCCGCCGTCGGAATGAGCGAAAACTC
>CAMEQX010000123.1 GCA_945933905.1 uncultured Clostridia bacterium | reverse complement strand
TCGCCCTCTTGTACGAGCGCGTTGTTCATAAGACGAACGTTGAGCAGATTTATTCTTTTGACGATATCCGCGCGTAAATTCAGCGCTTCTGCTAGCTTCATAATCTCACTCCTTACACACTATTTCTCCCCCGCAGATGTGGGGGAGAAACGTTTTGCAATTACTTCAAATTCCAGATGTCGCGAGCATAGTCCTGAACCGCTCTGTCTGCGGAGAAGCGACCAGCTCCCGCGATGTTGAACAGCGACTTCTTGTTCCACTCGTTCGGGTTCTTGTAAACCTCGGAAGCGTAAGCCTGAGTTCCGCGATAGCTGTCGAAATCAGCAAGCGCCATATAGAAGTCCTTGTTCTTGATGGAGTCGGCAACCTCCGAGAAGGTCGCGCCGTTTATGCCGTTATACATTCTCTCGATAACGTTCTTGATGACAGGATTGCTGTCGATATAGCCCTGCGGGTTGTAGCCGCGCATTCTCATCTCGTTAACCTCGGGAGTTCTCATACCGAAGATGAAGATGTTGTCGGTGCCGACAGCCTCGTGGATTTCAACATTCGCGCCGTCATAAGTACCGATTGTGAGCGCGCCGTTGAGCATAAGCTTCATATTACCCGTACCCGAAGCCTCTGTTCCCGCGAGAGAAATCTGCTCGGAAATCTCAGCTGCGGGCATAAGCAGCTCGGAGAGCGTTACGCGATAGTCCTCGAGGAAGATAACCTGAAGCTTCTCGCGAAGAACGGGGTCGTGCTTGAGTTCCTCGCCGATGCACCAAATCATCTTGATAATCTGCTTTGCGATATAGTAGCCGGGCGCTGCCTTTGCCGCGAAAATGTAGGTTTTCGGAACGAAAGGCGCGTTCGGGTTCTGCTTGAGGAAGTTGTAGTCCGCGATAATGTTCATCGCGTTGAGCTGCTGGCGCTTGTACTCGTGCAGACGCTTAACCTGTACATCGAAAATGCTGTCAACGTTCAGCTTTGTGCCGGTTGTTTTTTCAACATACTGCGCGAAACGCTCCTTGTTTTCACGCTTGATTTTGCCGAGCTTCTCGAGAACGGAAGCGTCGTTTGCGAACACCTGGAACTTGATAAGCTCCGAAGCGTCCTTCTTGAAGCCCTCGCCGATGCACTCGGTGAGCAGGTCGGTAAGTCCCTTGTTGCTCTGGAGCAGCCAGCGGCGGTAAGCGATACCGTTGGTTACGTTCTTGAACTGATAGGGCTTGTCGAGCGCCTGCTGACGGAAAACATCGTCCTTGATAATCTGGCTGTGCAGCTTGGAAACACCGTTTACGCAGTGCGAAGCCGCAACGCAGAGGTTTGCCATGTGGATTTTGCCGTCCTTCATTATGCACATCTTGCCGGCTTTTTCAGCATCGCCGGTGCGGTTCATAATGTCCTCGTAGTAACGGCGGTTGATTTCGCAGATAATCTGATAAATTCTCGGCAAAATCTTCTCAACAAGCGGCTGGTCCCACTTTTCAAGAGCCTCAGCCATAACGGTGTGGTTGGTGTAAGCGAATGTATTTGTAACAATGTGCCACGATTTCTCCCAAGTGTAGCCGCACTCATCGAGCAAAATTCTCATCAGCTCGGGAATTGCGAGAGTGGGGTGAGTGTCGTTGATGTGAATGGCAACCTTTTCGTGGAAGTTGTCCATGCTGCCGTAAACACTCATATGGCGCATGATGATATCACCGATAGAGGCAGCGCACATAAAATACTGCTGACGCAGACGCAGAGCCTTGCCCTCGGCGTGGTTGTCGTTCGGGTAGAGAACCTTGGAAATCGAGTGCGCGATGTTGTTTGCGCCGAGAGCCTTGGTGTAGTCGCCCGTGTTGAACGCGTTCATATCGAAGGACATAGCCTCCGCGCTCCACAAACGGAGCTTTGAAACGCCCTTGCTGTCATAGCCCGAAACGAACATATCATAGGGAACAGCATTTACGCTGTTATAGCCGACATAGTCGAGACGGTGATAGTTGTTCTCCCAGCTCTCGTTGATGTAGCCGTCAAAGCGAACCTCAACAGCCTGGTCGTGAACGGGAACAAGCCAAGCGCCGCCGCCCGGGAGCCAGTTGTCGGGAAGCTCGGTCTGCCAGCCGTCAACGATTTTCTGCTTGAAGATACCGTATTCGTAAAGGATAGAATAGCCGGTTGCGGGATAGTCACAAGTAGCAAGACCGTCCATATAGCAAGCCGCAAGACGACCAAGACCGCCGTTTCCGAGGCCGGCGTCGGGTTCTTCCTCGTAAACTCTGTCAATCTTTACGCCGAGCTCATCGAGAGCCGCAGAAACCTCGTCCTGAAGACCGAGGTTATAAAGCGAGGTCTTGAGGGAGCGTCCCATAAGGAATTCCATCGAAAGATAGTAAACCTGCTTTTTGCCCTGCGAGTTGCAGTCGTGCATAAAGTTGTGACGCTTCTCTTTCATATAATTCACAACGATTGTGGAAAGCGCACGGTAAATCTGAGTAACGTTTGCTTCCTTTGCGTCGGTTCTGTAATCGTACTCCAGAATGGTTTTAAGCTGTTTTAAAATCTCGTCCTTGGACATCGGCGATTTCATAATATAATGTACCCCTTTCAGTTTGTAAAAAATGCAATTTGCACTCCCTAATATTATACACTTTTTCTACAAAAATTTCAAGGGATTTGAATGATAATCTAAAATTACAACAATTCCAACAGCAAATATTATTCATTTTGCACAAAGGAAAAACCGTGTAACGCGAGATTTGTTACACGGTTTGAGAATTATTTTGCAAAACGCTTATTGTTTTCGTGCCAGCTTGTATTCATCATCGCGGTCGTAGTACGGACAATCATAGTTTGTTCCCTGTAAAAATCTGTACATTTCGTCCTCGTCAAGATTTACAAGGCAAGTGTAGCAATCGTCATACTCATCGTAAACATAATTTACGCATTCATCGCAGTTTGAAGCCATATTCCCGCCTCACTTCAAAATCGAGCTGTAAAAATCGTCCCACATTTTCAGAACGTGCTTTTTCTCGTAGAATTCGTTTCCGCGCTTTGCGTTTTCGCAGCCTTTTTTGTAGTACTCCTTGTCATCGCGCAGCTTTTCAAGCTCTTTCACAAAGCCGTCAACGTCTTTCTCGCGATAATAGAAATCAAACAGAATGTTCTCGTAAATCGGCACATCGCGCAGAAGAATGGGGATATTTACGCACATCGCCTCGAGAATGGTCATCGGGAAAAGCTCCTCGAAGGACGGCAAAAACATCACGTCTGCGGCGTTATAGACCTTGTTCATATTCTCGCGGTCAACAATGCCGAGGAATTTCACGTTTTTCGGGGGATTTTTCACAACCTTCTGAAGCTCGTCATAGCCGTCCGTCAAGCGCCCGAAGCTGAAGCCGCCCGCCCACACAAACTGTACGTCGGGCAAACGCTTTGCACATTCAAGGAAGTCGAAAATGCCTTTTCTCACCTGAAGCTGCCCCGCGCACATAACCGTGAATTTGTCCTCGGGGATATTGAGCTTGCGCTTGATGAACTTTTTCATCTCGGGCTTTACGGGGTGGAATTTATCGGTATCGACATAATTCGGGATATAAGTCACCTTTTCGCGCGGAATTCCGTGCTCCTCAAGCGCGTCGATAAAATAGGGATTTACAACAACAAGGTGGTCCATAATGCTGTAAAACTTTATCATATACTTGTAGAAAACAGCTCTCGCGGGCTTGGGAAGGCGAAGGCTCTCGTCAACGGTTGACGGAAGCATATGAACGTAGCACACGGAGGTTCCGTTCTTGCAGCGGCGCTTTTTGTTGAGGAAGAAGGTCGGGTTTATCGTATGGTAGTGCGTGATGTCCGCAGCCATTTTCGCGTTTACAAACACCTCAAACTTGTCCGAAAGCCCCTCCTTGACCAAACGAACCTGTTCAAGATACGCCGAGCCAACGCCCTGACCTTTGACGCTGGTTGCCTGCGAAATCATATTTATGGTCTTCTTTTTCATAAAATTCTCCTCTCAGAATTACTTATCCCAAAGATATCTTACCACGGTTTAAACTGCATTTTACTGCACAATTTTTGCCAAATCCCCATCAACAAACACTTCAACATTCAAACAACAAACAACCCAACAGTCAAATCAACAGGCAAATGTCAGTCAAAGCAGCAAGCGCGAGCGCTTTTGTACAAAGGCTTCGCGGGTGCTTTAGTGTGCGAAAATCAACTGTTTAATGACAGGCAAATGTCAGTCGAATGGCAAAAAAGCAACAAACAAATCAACAAACCTACATTATTTATATAAAGAAATATAAAAAGAAAAAAGAATAACAAGAATACGCGCGCACGCGCGCGGGACTTGATAAAATATTTTTTGAAAAAGAAAAATATGCAGTTTTTTGCAGCTTCGCTTGTGTTATTATTTATTCAAGACAAAGAATTACTTATCCTCAAGCTTTTTCAGCGCCTTAATTTCATCGCGGTTGAGTTTAATCTGCGCGTCCTTGATAACCTTGACCTCTTCCTTGTTGACGATAAACGGCACATCGGGCTTCTTGTCAAGCTTAATCGTGAGCATTCCCGTGAGCAGATTTGCGTCCTGAACAACGCCGCGTCCCTCCGCGGTATCGACAAATGCGCCAATCTTGGGCGTGGTTTTGAGGAAGTCCTCGTAGCAATTCTGCTCGTATTTCAAGCAGCACATAAGTCTGCCGCAGGTGCCGGAGATTTTTGTCGGGTTGAGCGAAAGCGACTGCTCCTTTGCCATTTTGATGGAAACGGGCTGAAACTCGCCTAGAAAACTCGCGCAGCAAAACGGTCTTCCGCATATTCCCAAGCCGCCGAGCATTTTCGCTTCATCACGAACGCCGATTTGCCTCAGCTCAATTCTCGTGCGGTAAATCGCCGCGAGGTCTTTCACGAGGTCGCGGAAATCAACTCTCCCCTCGGACGTGAAATAGAACAAAATCTTCGTTCCGTCAAACGTGCAGTCCACGTCAATCGGCTTCATATCAAGGTTGTGGCGGCGGATTTTCTCGGAAAAGGTTTTCATAATCTCCTTTTCCTTTTCGCGATTTTTCTGCGCTTGGAGAATGTCGTTCTCGTCCGCTTTCCGAAGCACCTTTTTCAGCGGAGAAACCAGCGATTTCTCGGAAACCGTTCTGTTCGCCAGCACAATGTCCCCGCACTCAACGCCGCGCGCGGTTTCCACGATAACCTTATC
>CAMEQX010000122.1 GCA_945933905.1 uncultured Clostridia bacterium | reverse complement strand
TCACGCCGTCAAAGCTTGCTCTTTGCATTGCTACGGGTGACAGCAAAACGCTCACGAAATCTCCCGGTATTGGTACGAAAATCGCGCAGAGAATTGTGCTGGAGCTGAAAGACAAGATTGCCAAGGAGCAGCATTTTTCATCGGAAGCTCTCCAAAGCGTGCCGCAGATTTCCAAAAACAACGTCAGCGAAGCTATGGAAGCGCTTGCGGTGCTGGGATTTGCGCCCGCGCAGATAAATTCCGCGCTTATGGGAGCGGACGTGAATGCGTCGGTTGAGGATTTGATTAAGTTTGGTTTGAAAAACATTTCGTCAAAATAACGAGGTGATATTTTGAAAAATAATAAAGCCGAAAACAATATCGCGGTTTTGGCGGCGTTTATATTAGGAATGGGGCTTGGAGTTGCATTTTGTGCGATGTTTATGCCCGAGGACAGAAATTTTCTGATTTCGATTACGATATTTTTCGCGATATTTGTCGGGATTTTGCTTGTGATTTTTTTGATGGGGAAATTCCTCATTCCGTACATAAATCGTAGAAAAGCCGCCGTGAGAGCGCTTGGAAAGGACGGAATGAAAATCCTTCGCCGCGATAAAACGGCAAAGCTTGCGTATAAGGGAATTTACGCGCTTCTTTGCGGTAAATATCCCGACGCGGAGTCTTATTTGCAGGAAGCGCTTGCGCAGGCTGATGTTCGGCAAAATCAGGTTTTTTGCGTGGAGTGGCTTATAAAGCTGTACGAAGCGATGGAAAACGAGTCGAAAATCCGCTGGTGTATAAGAAAAGCGGTCGAGTATTCGCCCGACAATCCCGAGGCACAGTCGCGGCTCGGGCACGCGTATTTTGCCGAGGGAAATCTCGATAAGGCGGAATATTGCTTTGAACAGGCGCTTCGCTATGACTCGAACAACGGCTATTCGTATTACAGTTTGGTGAAGATTTATCTCGTTCGCGGCGAGGACGAACGCGCTTTTGAAACGCTTGAAAAGTTAATAAAAATCAACGAAAATCACCCTCTCGCGCACTCGGAATTTGCGAATTATTACGCAATGAAGGGAAACCGCGAGAAAGCCGAGGAAGAGTGCAAAAAGGCGCAGCTTTGCGGGTTTAAGGACCCCGAGGAGCTAAATCGCCGAATAAACGCGATTTTGAGCTTTAACGAAACCGAGTTCAGCGGCGAGGATTTGCCGTCGCTTTATTACAGGAGAATTGAGAATAAAGAGCAAAAGTAAGAAAGGTTTTTTGATATGCTTGAGATGTCCAACGATGAGTTCGATTTCAACGAAAACCGAATGGTAGCGCCCACGGCAAGCGTTTCCGACAACGATATGGAGCTCACTCTGCGCCCGAAATCGCTTGCGGAATATATCGGACAGGACAAGGTTAAGGAGAATATGGCGGTGTATATCGAGGCGGCGAAAAAGCGCGGCGAGTGCCTTGACCACGTTTTGCTGTACGGACCGCCCGGTTTGGGAAAAACCACGCTTTCGTGCATTATCGCAAACGAAATGGGCGTGAATATCCGCATAACCTCGGGTCCCGCTATCGAAAAAGCGGGGGATTTGGCGGCGCTTCTCACGAATTTGCAGCCGAACGACGTGCTGTTTATCGACGAAATTCACCGTCTTTCGCGGCAGGTTGAAGAGGTGCTTTATCCCGCGATGGAGGATTACGCGTTGGATATCGTTATGGGAAACGGCCCCGCGGCGCGTTCTATTCGCATAGATTTGCCGAAATTCACGCTTATCGGCGCAACCACGCGCTCGGGACAGCTCTCCGCGCCGCTTCGCGACAGATTTGGCGTTGTGCAGCGGCTTGAACTTTACACCCACGAGCAGCTCTGCGATATTGTACAGCGCTCTGCGGTTATCCTCGGGATACCTTGTATGAAGGACGGCGCGCTTGAAATCGCACGGCGTTCGAGAGGTACACCGCGTATTGCAAACCGTTTATTGAAGCGCGTTCGTGACTTCGCGGAGGTTCTCGGAAACGGCAAAATCACGCGTGATATCGCCGATACCGCTCTGCAAAAGCTGGAAATCGACGCGCTCGGTTTGGACAGCTTGGACAGACGCTTCCTTGAAATGATAATCAAGGGCTACAACGGCGGACCTGTTGGTCTTTCAACGCTTGCGTCCGCGCTGAATGAAGAAGCGGTGACGCTGGAGGACGTCTGCGAGCCGTACCTTATGCAGCTCGGTTTTGTCGCTAAAACAGCGCGCGGAAGAATTGCCACGGAGCTTGCCTACAAGCACCTCGGAATTGCCCGCGATACCAACGGACAGCAGACCTTGGACGATATGTAAACGGTGAAAATATGATAGTATGTGCAAATAACGGGAATTTTCCCGCGAATAATACCGATGAGCTGAAAGCGGCGCTGAATATGGCTTGCGGGGAAATCTGGCTCGGCGAGGGCACCGACACTTACCCGTGCATCGCGATTTTGTGCTGCGAGGAGGGCGCTTCGCTGAATTACGTTGCAAGCGAGGGCGGCGAGATGTACGTTTCTGTGGGAAACAGGCTGCTTCGCGGGACGATTGACGTGAACATTGACGGCGAGGTGTATCAGATAGAGCGCGCGCAGATTGTCCCTTACGACAAGCTTTTGCCGTGCGCCGAGGAATTTATGAAGAAAACCTCGCTGCCCGAATGTATTGCGTGGGATAAATTGTAAGAGGTGAAATTATGAAATATAATTGCCCGATGATTGTGGTTTCCGATATGGAAAAAACGGTTGAATTTTACAAAAACGTGCTGGGACTTGACGTTATTCAGGATTTCGGCGCAAACAAAACGCTCACGGGCGGAATTTCGCTTCAAACCGAGGAAAGATACAAGGAGTTTATCGGGAAGGACAAAATCGCTTACGGAGGCGATAATTTTGAGCTGTATTTTGAGGAAGATGAAATTGACGCGTTTTTTGAAAAGCTGAAAGAATTCAACGTTGAGCTTGTTCACCCTGTACAAGAACATTCTTGGGGACAGCGCGCCGTTCGCTTCTATGACCCCGACAGGAATATAATCGAGGTGGGAGAGAGCCTTCAGGCAGTCTGTTCGAGGTTCTCGGCAAGCGGAATGAACGCAGATGAAATTGCCGCAAGAATGGACGTGCCGCTTGATATGGTTGAGTATTGGCTGTTGGATTTGGATAGGAGATAAAATTGAGATTATCGGACAAATGGAAAGACTATGAGCTGCTTGACTGCTCGGACGGCGAGCGGCTTGAACGCTGGGGCGATGTGATTTTGATACGTCCCGACCCGCAGATTATCTGGAAAGACTCGCAGACCGCGCCCGAGTGGAACACGGCTCACGCGCGATATATCCGCTCGGATAAGGGCGGGGGCGCTTGGGATTACCGCAGAAAGCTTCCGGAGAGCTGGCAGATAAATTATCGCGATTTGACGTTTTTGGTGAAGCCGACCGGCTTCAAGCACACGGGGCTTTTTCCCGAGCAGGCGGTGAATTGGGACTACTGCACGGAGCTGATTAAAGGCGCAAATTGCCCGATAAACGTGCTGAACCTTTTCGCTTATACGGGCGGAGCAACGCTTGCTTGCGCGGCGGCGGGAGCTTCGGTTTGTCATTGTGACGCGGTTAAGGGAATGGTGGATTGGGCGAGAACCAACGCTAAGCTGTCGAATTTAGCGGACAAGCCGATACGCTGGATTGTGGACGACGCGAACAAGTTCATAAAGCGAGAAATCCGCCGCGGCACGCGTTATGACGGGATAATTCTCGACCCGCCGAGCTATGGACGCGGCACAAACGGCGAGATGTGGAAGCTGGAGGACAGCATTTTCGGGCTGATGCAGGACATCACGGAGCTGCTGTCGGACAAGCCGTTGTTCTTGCTTTTGAACAGCTACACGACGGGACTTTCGGCTTCGGTTATGAGCTATCTGCTGCAAATGACCGTCGGAAAACGCTTCGATATCGACATCATCTCCGAGGAAATCGGTATCCCCGTGAAACAAACCGGAATGCCGCTGCCCTGCGGAAGCACGGCTGTTGTCAAATTCAAATAAAACCAAGCGGTAAAGCGAGGGCTTTGCCGCTGTTTTTGTGAAAAAGCACTTGACTTTATTGCTCGGTTTATGGTATAATATATAATGTATTTTTGCGTTTAAGAAAAGGTGTATTATTTTGGATATTATAAAAACCGAAAATCTGTGCTATGATTACGTCACGACCGATGATGAAGGAAACGTGACTGAAAAGAACACGGCTCTGATAAATGTAAATCTCAGCGTTCCCGAGGGGCAGTTTTTGGCTGTTCTCGGGCACAACGGCTGCGGAAAATCAACGCTTGCCAAGCATTTTAACGCAATCCTCACGGCGACCTCGGGAAAGGTTTTTGTTGACGGGATTGACGCTTCCGATGAGGACAGGATTTTTGATATTCGCAGAACTGTCGGAATGGTTTTCCAGAATCCCGACAATCAGCTTGTCGCGACAATCGTTGAAGAGGACGTGGCTTTTGCGCCGGAAAATCTTGGTGTTCCGCCGAAGGAAATCCGCGAGCGCGTTGATGACGCACTGAAACAGGTTGATATGTACGAGTTTCGTGAGCACGCTCCTCACCAGCTTTCGGGCGGTCAGAAGCAGCGTGTTGCCATCGCAGGAATTATCGCGATGCAGCCGCGCTGTATTGTAATGGACGAACCCACGGCAATGCTCGACCCGAAGGGCAGAAAAGAGGTTATGCGGACGATAAAGCGGCTCAACAAGGAGCACGGCATAACCGTAATTCTGATTACGCATTATATGGAAGAAGCTGCGCAAGCGGACAGAGTTGTGGTAATGGACAAGGGTGCGATTATAATGGACGACGAGCCGCACAAGGTTTTCGCACGCGAAAAAGAGCTTCGGGCGGTAGGTCTTGACGTGCCGCAGGTCACCGAGCTTTGCTTTATGCTGAGGGAAAAGGGCGTTGATATTTCCACGGAAATAATCTTCGAGGACGAATGCGCAAAAGTGATTTCCGCGCTTCCGCTCAAGAACAAAATCGCTTCGATTACCGAAGAAAAGCCACGTGATTTCGCCGAGAAAGCGAAAGAAACCGTGCGTTTGGAGAACGTGACGTACAAGTACAGCGTCGGCACTCCTTTCGAGAAAACCGCCGTGGACAACGTGAGTTTGTCGATAAATCAAGGCGAGTTTATCGGGATAATCGGTCACACGGGCAGCGGAAA
>CAMEQX010000121.1 GCA_945933905.1 uncultured Clostridia bacterium | reverse complement strand
CCGCGCGGTCCGAAACGCTCACAATTCCCGCGTTTTCCGAGCTTCCAAGCGGGTCGGCAACACCGATTTTCCACTTTTGCCCATCAGCTCGGTTCCCGAGCGCATAAACATTTCCGCCAAGGTTAATCAGCGCGGATTTAACGCCGTTTTCACGCATAATTCTCGCGCATTCGTCGCTTGCGTAACCCTTTGCCGCGCCGCCGAAATCCAGCATCATTCCCTGTTCAAGCGTGATTTTCTTACCGTCAGCCGAAACCTTTTCATAGCCGACTTTTTTGAGCAGAGCCGCAAGCTCGCTTTCATCGGGAACACGATGTTCGCTTGTCGTAAATCCCCACGCGGTCAGGACGGGATAAATAGTCGCGTCAAACGCACCGTCGGTTTTCGCGGACATCTCAAGCGTGAACGAGAGCAAATCCAGCGTTTCCGCGGAAAGCTCGGGATTTTCACCGTGATTTATCGCGTAAATCTCGCTGTTTTCATCGGTTGCCGACCAGAGCTTTTCAAGAGCCTCAACGCGTGCCCGTGCTTGCGAAACAGCTCTCTGAGAGGCTTCGCCGTATGCCTCTATTGTCATATATGTATCCATCGCGAAGAAATATTCCTCGGATTTTTCGGGAGTTTTCGCACAAGAAGTGAATAAAATCACGCTCAAAACCAGCAGAATTCCCGCAATTTTTCTCAAAAAATCACCGCCTTTTCGGTTCATATACATATTGTAAACCAAATTGAAAAAAAAGTCAAGTTTTTTTGAAAAAACTATTGACAAAATGATTTTGCCGTGGTATAATATATTTGCTGTTCTAAAGACAGCAGGTGGAAGTAATTCTATAATGCGGCTTGCCGCGCCTGCCGAAGAACGTGATTTTATGCTTTGAAATCTGTTCTCCCTTTGTGTCTTTTCGCAGAGGGATTTTGTTTTTGACAGCAAATTTTATGTAAGGAGTGAAAAAAATGCCTAGTGCAAGCGTTATCGCTAAAAAGCAGCAGTTCGTTGAAGAATTGACCGAAAAGCTGAAAAACGCGGCAGGCGGCGTGCTGGTTGACTACAAGGGAATCACCGTTGAAGACGACACCAAGCTCAGAAAAGAGCTCCGTGAAAACGGCGTTGACTATTTTGTAGTTAAGAACACCCTGCTCAAGCGTGCGTTAAATGCTGCAGGTATTGAGGGACTCGATTCCGCTCTTGAGGGTACAACCGCAATCGCGCTGTCAAACGAAGATATCATCGTTGCGCCGAAAATTCTCAACAAAAAGGCTGAGGATTCCAAGGGACAGTTCACCATCAAGCTCGGTTTCGTAGATGGAAAGGCAATTTCCAAGGAAGAGGTTGAGGCTTACGCAAAGCTTCCGTCCAAGGAAACACTGCTCTCTCAGCTTGTATTTATGCTTCAGTCGCCCATTCAGCGTCTCGCTATTGCTATCAGCGAAATCGAGAAAAAACAGGGCGAATCCGCTTAATTCGCGGAAAAAAGTCGGCTTAAATGCCGCGTAATTCAACAAAAAACATATTTTATGGAGGTAAATTGAAATGGCTTCTGAAAAGATTACAAAGATGATTGACGAAGTAAAAGAACTTTCCGTTCTTGAGCTTAACGAGCTTGTAAAGGCTCTCGAAGAGGAATTTGGCGTATCCGCTGCTGCTGTTGCTGCCGCTCCCGCTGCGGGCGCAGGCGCAGGCGCTGCTTCTGCTGAAGAGAAGACCGAGTTCGACGTAGTTCTCGCTTCCTTCGGTGACGCTAAGATGGCTGTTATCAAGGCTGTTAAGGACATTTGCGGTCTTGGTCTTAAGGAGGCTAAGGAGCTCGTTGAGGCTGCTCCTAAGGCTATCAAGGAAGGCGTTGCTAAGGCTGAGGCTGAGGAACTCAAGGCTAAGCTCGAAGAGGCTGGCGCTAAGATCGAACTCAAGTAATTCGATTAAATCAAAACAAGTCCTCCGTGGGTTTTCTGCGGAGGATTTTTCTATAAGGAGAAAAATATGCTGAAAAAAATCACGGCGCTTCTTTTGGTTCTGGGCGCGCTTTTCGCGTTCACGGGTTGTGGAAATAAAACTGACAGCTGGGACGTAACCCTCGTTTCCTATGACAACAGCTCCAAAATCAAGGTTATCAAGGAAGTCAGAGAGCTTACCGAGCTTGGACTTAAAGAGGCAAAGGAACTCACCGAATCCGCTCCCGTTGTAATCGCGGAGAAAAAAACAACCGCCGAGGCAAATGAAATCAAGGCGAAATTCGAGGAAGCCGGCGCTGTTATCACGCTTTCGCCGTCAAAATAATCGAAAAATCCGCTTTCATCACGAAGGCGGATTTTTTCTATTGACTTTTTCGGATTTGGTGATATAATTACAGTAGAATTTGCATTTCAAGAGGTGACAGAAATGTGGCTTTTATTCGCGGCGCTTTCGGCGGTTTTTGCAGCGCTGACGTCAATTCTCGCGAAGGTCGGCATCGAGGGCGTAAACTCAAATCTCGCGACCGCAATCAGAACCGCAGTCGTGCTGATTATGGCGTGGGGAATGGTTTTCCTCACTCACGCCGAAAGCGGACTTCCCGAAATCAGCAAGAAAAGCTGGATTTTCCTCATTTCGGGCGTTGCGACGGGCGTTTCGTGGCTTTGCTATTACCGCGCGCTTCAGCTCGGCGAAGCGTCAAAGGTCGTTCCGATTGACAAGCTGAGCGTGGTGCTGACGCTTGTTTTAGCGTTCATTTTTCTGCACGAGGAATTCACCGCGAAATCGTTTATCGGGTGCATTTTAATCGGCGCGGGAACGCTGATTATGGTCATCTGAATTCGGCTTTTCGGCAGACTTTTTCGGCGAAAACAGCTCCCGCAAGCCAAACGCAATCAAAAACAGCGCGAACAGTTTCCGCAGCAAATCGTTCGCGATAACGTTTGAACCAAAAGTTCCGATAACCGCGCCGATTATCCCGCCGAGCAGCATTTTCTTGACAAGCTGCTTGTTCACGAGGTGATTTTTGAGGTGCAGAAGCAGCGCGATAAACGCAATCGGGAGGAAAAACAGCACGTTTATCCCCTGCGCCGCCTTTTGCCCAACACCCGCGAAAAGCGTCAGCCACACCACCAGAATAAACCCGCCGCCAAGCCCCATTGACGCTAAAATTCCCGTTGCAAATCCGATTATCGCTTCCATCATACCAGCAGCATCCTCACGGCAGCCGCGGTTATTATCCCGCCGAAAATCCGTTTCAGCCAAATCGACTTGATTTTCTTCAGAAAAAATGCCCCGCAAAGCGCTCCCGCAACGCCGTATGGGATATATTTCCAAGCGCCCGCGAAGTCCAAGTTGCCCGAAAAGCCGTAAAACAGCGCCGTTACAACGCTCAGCGCGAAAATCAAGGCAACGGAGGTCGCGTGCGCTTCGTTCGTCTCGCAGCCCTCTTTCTCCAAAATCGGCACGGCAAGCACTCCCCCGCCGCTCCCGAAAAATCCGTTCAAAAACCCGCAAAGCGTGCCTTCAAGAAACTTTTTCACAAAATCACCTCTTTGGCTATTTTGTTCAAATATGCGTCGGAAATTCAAGAAAAAATATGCTTTATGTCGTTGACAGAAACTATATTTTGTGGTACAATAATAATGTATTATATTATTTAAAGAGAGAGGGTTTTTATAATGATTTTATCCGGTTCGGATATAATTGTCGAGTGCCTTTTGGAAGAGGGCGCGGATACCGTTTTCGGTTATCCGGGAGGAGCTGTTCTGAACATTTACGACAGCCTTTACAAGTACAGCGACAAAATCCGCCACATCATCACCTCGCACGAGCAGGGCGCTTGTCACGCGGCAGACGGCTTCGCGAGAGCTACCGGCAAAACCGGCGTTGTTATCGCGACATCGGGTCCCGGCGCGACAAACCTCACGACAGGTCTTGCGACAGCTTATATGGACTCAATCCCGCTGGTTGCGATAACGGGAAACGTTGCTTGCAGCCTGCTTGGTCTGGACAGTTTCCAAGAGGTTGACATCACGGGCGTTACTATGCCCATAACCAAGCACAATTTCATCGTCAAGGATATAAACGAGCTTGCTTCCACGCTTCACCTCGCGTTCAAAATCGCGGGAAGCGGTCGAAAAGGTCCCGTTCTCGTTGACATTCCCAAGGACATCACTGCGGCGAAAATCGACTACACGCCGCTCGGAAAGTCTGTTCCCGAAAAGCCCGCAGAGGTTTCCGAGGCTGATTTGAACGAGGCTGCGCGCCTTATCAACGAGAGCGAGCGCCCCTACATTTACGCGGGCGGCGGCGTTATCTCGGCAAACGCTGAGGAGGAGCTCGCGAAGCTTGCTGAGCTTTGTGACGCGCCTGTTTCCTGCTCGCTTATGGGACAGGGTGCGTTCAATCAACGCGACAGAAAATACATCGGTATGCTCGGAATGCACGGCACGGTCAAGGCTGCGGCTGCGCTCAACGCCTGCGACCTGTTTATCGGCATCGGCACGCGTTTCTCCGACAGAGTTATCGGTGACCCGTCCGTTTTCGGCAAGAACGCGAAGATTATTCACATCGACATCGACCCCGCCGAGTTCAACAAGAACGTTGAAGTATACACAACGGTTGCGGGCGACGTGAAAATCGCTCTCGCGGAGCTTTGCAAGAGAGTTTCGCAGAAGAAAAACGCGTGGACGGACGAGATTATCGCAGCAGATTACGGCGAACCCGTTCAAAAGGGCACGGAAGCGCTCCCCGTAACGCCCGAGGCGGTTATCGAGAAGCTTGACGAGCTGACGGGCGGAAACGCGGTTATAGCGACAGAGGTTGGACAAAATCAGATGTGGGCGGCGCAGTATTACCGCTACAAAAACCCGCGCAGCTTCATTTCCTCGGGCGGTCTCGGAACAATGGGATTTGGCTTGGGTGCTTCGCTTGGCGCAAAGGTCGGCTGCCCCGAGAAAACCGTGGTCAACATCGCGGGCGACGGCAGCTTTGCTATGAACTTAAACGAGCTTATCACGGCTTACGCGCACAATATCCCGATAATCCAGCTTGTTATCAACAACAACGTTCTCGGAATGGTTCGTCAGTGGCAGAGATTGTTCTACAACAAGCATTTCTCGCAGACAACCCTCGATAATCGTCACATCGATTACGTCAAGCTCGGCGAGGCTTTCGGCATCGAAACGTTCGTTATCGAAAAGAACGAGGATATCGAGCCCGTGCTCAGAAAGGCGCTTGAGATTTCCAAGAACAAGCCTTGTATGAT
>CAMEQX010000120.1 GCA_945933905.1 uncultured Clostridia bacterium | reverse complement strand
CCCTCTCACACAAATCCAAGTTTTGTCGAGCTTCACGTCAAAGCGCCTTCCGCTGTCGGAAATCATTGTCATCACACTTGCGCTGCTGGAGCTTGTTTCAAATATTCCTCGTCTAATCTGATAATCCATATCAACACCTCTTTTCTAAGTAAAAGGTTTATCTAAACCGCAAAAGCATTATAGCACATTCCACAAGCAATGTCAAGGGTTTTCCTAAAAAATTGCCCGAAAACCGCCGTTTTCCCGCACATTTCGCCACGTTTCTTCAAATTACAGCTTTGTCGGCGGCAGCGCTCAGGGGAAATCTTTATACAAACTTTATGCTTTTTGTGATAATCTATAAGTAATGTATAAAGGAAACCTCTGAAAAATCGCGGCGCGGGCAGATGATTTTTTGGCGACCTTAAGTGATTTGAAAGGAAAAATTATTATGGGCATAATGGAGTGCTTCCTGATAATTCTGGTACTTATTGTAATTATCCGCACGGTAAACGAGCGGTTTATCCATTTGCAGAGCGATATCGCGCTGGTGCTGTTTTCTTCGCTGATAAGCGTGGGACTGCTCGTGGCGAAAAATCTCGCGGGAGAGTGCGCTTTCACGGATTTCGTGAGCAGCGTCGGGGATTTCGGCTTCTCGGATTATCTGCTTGACGGAGTTTTGTGCTTTATGCTGTTTGCGGGCGCGGGGAAAGTCAATTTCCGCAAATTCAAGTCCAACATCAAAACAATAAGCCTTCTCGCGCTGATTACCACGGTCATTTCCTCGGCGCTTTACGGACTGATTTTCTGGGCGGCGGGCTTCGCTTTCGGCATAAAGCTCGATATTTGGCTTTGCATCTTGCTTGGGTGTATTGTCTCGCCTACCGACCCTATCGCCGCGACCGGTATCCTCAACAAGCTCGGTTTGTCCAAAAACGTAACCTCGGTTATCGAGAGCGAGTCGCTTTTCAACGACGGCACGGGCGTTGCACTGTTTTTGTTTGTCAAGAGTATCGTCAGCCGCAGCGGTGAGGAAAATTTCCTTTTGGTTATGCTTAAAGAAGTGCTTGGAGCGTTTGCAGTGGCACTGGTTATTTCGTTTTTGCTGTTCAAGCTTTTCACCGTCACAAAAAGCCCCGTCACGCGCATTATCATAAGCCTGTTTGACGTTTCGCTTTGCTATTTCATTTGCGAGGAGTTCGGCTTTTCGGGGATTATCGCGTCGGTTGTCTGCGGAATGTATTTCTCCTATATGACAGGCAAAAAGCATAACAGCATTATCATCACGGACAGCGAGGGCGTTTACCGCAGCTTTTGGGACGCCGCCGAGGAAATCCTCAATTCCGTGCTGTTTGTGATGATAGGCTTGTCGCTGCTCAGCGCAAAGCCGAGCGAATATATCTGGTTTATCATTCCCGCTTCAATTATAATCGGCTTGGCTTCAAGATTTGCGGGAGTTATGACGGCAGGCGCAATCACGGGAAAACGCAAAATCCCCGGAAATTACAGCCTCACGGAATACGCCGCGCTTATGACGTGGACGGGGCTTAAAGGCGGACTTTCGCTTGCGCTTGCTATGAGCACGGCGGCTTTTCTCGGTGAAACGGAATATCTGCTTGCGGTGAACCTCGCATACGCCACGATTTTCTTCACGACAATAGTTCAAGGGCTTGCCACAAAGCCGGTTTATCAGCGAATTGAACGGAAAAAGGCTCTCCGAATAAGAAAAGAAAGCGAGATTGAAAAGCAATGAAAATAATTGTTGTGGGAATGAGCAATATCGGCTCGTTTCTTGTAAAAATTCTCTCGGCAAATCCCGAATGCGACGTGTCCGTATCGACAGCGGGCAAGAAGAAATCGACAAGGCAACCGACCTCTACAACGTTTCGGGCGTCTGCGGAAGCGGCTCCTCGCGGAACGTTTTAATGAAGGCGGGCGCGGATACCGCGGACGTTATCGTTGCGCTCACGCCCGTGGACGAGATAAATATTCTCTGCTGTATGATTGCAAAAGACTGCGGAACGCGCTATACCTCGGCGCTTATACATTGTCCCGATTTGGTTGATGATACGGAGTATTTCAAAAAGCTCGCAAATATCGATTTCGTGATAAACCCGCGCCTTGCCGCCGCCGAGGAAATCGGCTTGCAAATCGGAAAAACAGGTAAGGTCAAGACGGACGCGGTTTTCGGGGAAAATGCAATTATGCTGCGAACCTGCGTTGAAAAAGGAAGCGCGCTTGACGGGAAATCGATGATTGAAGTGAAGCGGTTTTTCAGCGAGAAAATGCTTGTCGGCACGGTTCGCCGCGGCAAAAAAATCTATATCCCCGACGGAAGCTTTGTCCTCAAAGCCGATGATGAAATCGAGATAATTTCCGCGAAAAGCTCCGTTCATTCTATCCTCACAAGCCTTGAGCTGCCCGATATAAAAGCCGAAAAGGTGCTGATAATCGGCTGCGGCACAACGGGATATTTTCTCGCAAATCACCTTCTGAAACAGAAAAAATCCGTCAAGATTATCGAGCGCGATATGGAGCGCTGCCGCAGACTTACAGAGCTTTTCCCGAAAACCGAAATCTCCTACATAAACGACGCGGATAGCCTTATGCTTCAGGATTTGCGGAGCTTTGACGCGTGCGTTTCCCTCACGGGCGAGGACGACAGAAACCTTGTAAATTCACTGTTTGCGTGGTCGAGCGGCGTGCGGTCGGTTATCACGAGAATTGACTCGCCGCAGTATGAAAAGCTCCTTCGCAAAACCGATATTCAAATCACCGTTTCGTCCGTGGTAACAGCGGCGGAAAAGCTTCTCGGGTTTATCCGAAACATAGCTTTCTTCAACGAAAAGGGCGACGATATCGGACAGATTAACCTTATCGCAGACGGCGGCGCGGAGGCAATCGAGTTTCTCGCGTATGACAACTGCAAAATGCTTGAAATTCCGTTTTCCTCGCACGATTTCCGACTTAACAAGGACGTGATTATTGCGCTGATTATCCGCGGCGATGAAACGATAATTCCCGACGGACAAAGCTGCATAAAGAGCGGCGACAAGGTTATCGCGGTGACAAAATCGGGCGGCAGATACAACACCCTAAACGAAATTTTCCGATAAAAAATCCCCCGTAAATCTCTCGGTTTACGGGGAAAATTTTTGTGTAAAACTCAAAGCTTGTTCATTCGATAGCCTACGCCAACGTGAGTTTGAATATACTGCTGTTCCAATTTCGAGCTTTTGTCAAGCTTCTTGCGGAGCGTTGCCATAAACACGCGCAGAGACGCAACATCGCTTTCAAACGAGCTGCCCCAGATGTTGTTTGTGATGAAGGTGTGCGTAAGAACCTTGCCGTTGTTTTTTGCCAAAAGACAAAGGAGCTTGTATTCATTCGGGGTGAGGTGAATTTCCTCGTCATTCATAAAAACGCTTCCCGCCGCGTAGTCTATCCTGAGCTCGCCGTTGGTAAACTCGGAGTCCTCCGCGTCTGAGCTTTTCATACTCGCAAGACGTCTTTGAGTTACGCGAAGGCGCGCCAAAAGCTCATCAACGGAAAAAGGCTTTGTGAGATAATCGTCCGCGCCCGAATCCAGCGCGTCAATTTTGTCGGTGTCCTCGCTGCGAGCGCTTATGACGATAATCGGCACCTCCGACCAAGTGCGAATTCGCTTTATAACCTCAATTCCGTCAATGTCGGGAAGCCCTAAATCCAGCAGAATTATATCGGGCTTGTGGGACGAGGTTTCCAAAAGCGCGCTCTGACCGTTTGCAGCTTTTATGTACCGATAATCGCGAGTTTCAAGAGTAGTTGTGATGAGATTTCGCACGGCGATGTCGTCCTCAACCACGAGAATTGTTGTCTTATTCATGGATTGTTACCTCCTCCACGGGCAAGGTGAAGCTGAAAACCGTGCCTTTGGGTTTGTTTTCACGAACGGAAATTTCTCCGCCGTGCGCGGTTATAATCGACTTGCAGACCGCCAGCCCCAAGCCCATACTGCGTCGGCTGTCGGCAATTTTGGTTTCGGCGGTGTAGAACATTTCAAAAATCCGCGCCTTGTCCTTTTCGACAATTCCGTTTCCGAGGTCGGCAACCTCGGTGATAACCTTGTCGCCCTTGCGGAAAACACTCAGCGTTATCTCGGTATCCGCGGGCGAATATTTTATGGCGTTGTCGAGAAGATTGACAATAACCTGAACAATCAGGCGCGCGTCTATTTTCAGTATCAAAAACTCGTCGCTTTCGTTGACGATAATCTTTCTGACGCTTGTTTTGCGGATACGGGAAACAGCCTCGGCTATGACCTCCTCCATAAGCTCGGAGTGGCGGCGAAGCTCGGTCGGACCGCTTTCAACGCGGGTTACCGCAAGCAAATTCTCGAAAATGTTTATCAGCCAGAGCGAGTCGTCGTAAATGCTTTTCGCGATTACCGCGCGCATCTCGCCGTCAATTCCGTTCGACTCCTCCATAAGAAAGCCCGCGTTTCCCGAAATTGACATAAGCGGCGTGCGAAGGTCGTGGGAAATAGAACGGAGCAAATTCGCGCGGAGCTGCTCGTTTTGCGCGAGAAGAGCCGCCGCTTCTCTTTCCTTTCGGTTGCGGAGATTGTCAAGCGCAAGGGTAAGCTCACCGATAATCGAAAGCATAACGCTCTTTTCAAAGGAATCGGGCGGATTTTTGCCGAGGACAATCCCGAAAACGCCGAAAACGCTTTCATTTGCACGAACCGCGATATAAAGGCATTTTGTCTTTGACTTGACGCCCGAAAATTCATTCGGCTTGAGAGCGTTCCGAAAAGCCTGCTTTGCCGCGTCTTTTTCCTCGGGAGAAAAAATCTCCTCGGGAACTTCCCGCCCCTTTGCTTTGAAAATCATCGGCTCGGAAAACTCTCCGTTTTTCTCGCCGTAAAATATCACGCTGCTGTTAAGCAGCTTTACAAGCTGTTTTGCAGCTGCGGCAATCGCGTCGTTTTGGCTTTCCGCCTTTTGAAGAAGCTTGTCCGTATCGAAAAGAATCCTCATTCTGTAAGCGGTAAGCGCCGACTGCTTTGCGTTCTTTTTGAACTTTACAGCAAGATTGCTCATAATAAACGCCGCAATAAACATCACGATAAACGTTATCGGGAAAGAAGGGTCGTATGCGGTGAACGCAAAAACAGGCTCGCTGAAGAAGAAATTGAAAGCGAGAACGCTCAAAAACGACGAAATCAGGCAAAACCAGCGATTTGTCGTCAAAAGCGAAATCACAAGCACT
>CAMEQX010000119.1 GCA_945933905.1 uncultured Clostridia bacterium | reverse complement strand
CTGCAAATGCCGCGTAGTCATAGTTGCCGTCAGTTGCGGAAACATCGAGATAAGCCTCAAAGCCTTCGTTTGCAACGTTGGGCTTGGTTTCACTGGAAGTCCACTTCCAGTCGCCCGAAAGGGTTGAATTAGCAAGTGTCTCTCCGTACTCGATTGCCGATGCGGTCGGAGCTTCTAATTCAACATCAGACTTTGCGATAGTAACCGGAATTTGCAGCGGCTCTGTGTCACTATGATTCTCATCGCCTTTAACCATGTAGTAAACGGTGTATGTTCCTACGGCTGTTGCGGTGGGAATTGTATTGCTAAATTCACCGGTATCGCCAAGCCTGTACTGAACAGTACCGCCCTCTGCTTCACCTGCAGTTACAAGTGCCTGCGCTTTGCCGGTGTACTTGAGGTTTTCAACAGCCTCAGGGGATTTGGTATAACCGGCATATTCCTTTGCTGTAGCGGCAAATGTCTTTTCGATAGTTATCTTGCCGCTTTCGGCGTTGGGAGCGACATTTTCTGTCTTGAATCCGGTAGCGGTAACTTCGCTTGCAAACTTGTAATTCTCACTCGCGGGAGCAAGCGTAATCTTTGCGGTATAAACGGTGTTGGGCGCGAAAGTAGCGCTTTCGCCTAACGTTTTCTCACCCTCGTCATCATAAACCCAAGCAACGCTTTCAACAGTGTATTTGTCGGCGTCGCCTGAAACTACAGAAATTTCAGCGGGATCTCCTCCTGCGGTGAGAGAAGCAGGAAGACCTGTGAGAGATACGGCAGCAACCTCAAACGGCTTAACTGTGAATTTCCAAGAGGGGTCTGTGATTTCAGATGTCGTAGCAAGGTAGTTGGTACCCTCTTCAGCGGTTACCGTAGTGGTATAACTGCCGACAGGGGGAGCTTTGTCAACAACCTCTACACCGTTTTTGTCGTAATAATGGGTGGTAAGTTTTCCCATACCTTCCTTATTCGTTCCAACCGCAGCCCAGGTTTGGTTGTACGGGGGGTCGTAAGGTTCATAAACAAAATCACTCAGAGAAGGCGCTGCCTTTTCGATAGTAAACGAGCCGACCTGAACCGCTTTCTCGTTGTAAGTGCTGTTTCCGGTAACGCAAGCATAAACATAGTATGTTCCCGCGTTCTTAGGAGCATCGGGGAAGAAGTCGGCTTCTTCTGGACTTTCAGATGACGACTTGGTCGAGTACTTTATCGCAAAGTCAAGTTCTGCGTTTCCTTCATCTGCTTTTGTAACACTAGCCTCTTTCGCGATTCCGTCATAAGTAACCGTGTCGTTTTCATCTACACCGGTAGGTTTTGTGTAGGTGAACAAATCATAGGTTGGCTCTGTTGCTTCCGCGAACGCCACCACGCTCACCTGCGACACCAGCATTGACGAAGCAAGCAATGCCGACAGGATTTTCTTCTTTTTTGAACTCATAGGGTTCTCCTCCTCATAAATTTTTTATGATAATTCGGCAAATTTCGCCGATAATCACCGAGAAACTATACATCTCTATACCGCTTATATATATATATATATAGTATTGTACTGCTTGACAAGTTCATTTTACCACTATTTTGTGGAAATGTCAAGATATAATTTTCGCTTTTTCTAAATTTTAACGCATTAAACAGAAAAAAATTACATAAAAACGATTTTTTGGTTAAAATTGATGGTCAAGAAAATTAGTTTGTGGCTCTAACAAATGTTTCGCGACACTTTATTTTCACGCTCTAAACCGCTAAATCACACACAATTCCCCCTCCCAAAACAAAACCGGCACGTCCGAAAACGCGCCGATTTTTTTAGCTATATAAGATGAATAACATCAACAGGACAATTTTCCGCGGCGTCGGCAATTTTGTCGTCCGAGCCGCTCCCGTTTGGAAGAACCGTCGAGAGCCCGTCCTCAGCTATGCGAAACGTCTCGGGACAAATCTCCGCGCACAATCCGCAGCCGATGCACCCGTCACGGTCAATTTCAACCTTCAAAAAATCTCCCCCTTTTCACTGCTATTTTTAGCAGAAAAGGGGGAGTTATTCAGTCTTTTTCAGTTCGGATTTTTTCAGCAAGCGCCGAGAGCTTCTTCAATCGGTGATTGAGCCCGCTTCGGCTAATCGGCTCGTCAAACATCGCGCAAAGCTCCGAGAGCGAGCTTTCTCTGTTATTCAGCCGCAAAAGCGCGGTCTGACGAAGCTCGGGCGTGAGATTTTCCGCACCGATTTTCTCCAGCACAAGCTCAATATCACGGCAGCTTTTTTCACTCGCAGCAACCGTTTTGTCAAGATTTGCGCTGTCACAATTCACCGTGCGGTTCGCGCGGTTTCGCAGGTCCTTTTCAATCTTGACTTGCATTATCTCAAGCGAGTGCGAGCCCGCGCCGATATATGTGAGAAAATCCTCAATCTGTTCACTCGTCTTTGAATACAACACCGTCTGCGACTTTCGCTCAGTGGTTTTCATCAGCATTCCGTGCTCGGAAATAAAGTCCGCAAGAACCCCCGCGCGCTCTCCGTCGGGAAGAACAAGCTCCAGATGATACTCTTTCTTCGGGTCGGTTACATACCCGCAGCACACGAAAATTCCACGCAAGAACGCGCTCGCCGTAACGTCTATTCCCGAAACAATTTTCTCGTTCACGCGGGAAAAATCTCCGAAAAAATCCGACTTCACACACAGCGTATAAAGCGAGCCGCCATTTTTTACAAGCCTTCGCGTTTCATAATGCTCGTTTTTGAAAACGCGCGCGCAAAGCCCCTGAGCCGCCGTGAAAATTTCAAGGTTTTCCGTACGGACAGCAGCTTTCCCCGAAACGCTTTTTCCCGCAAAAAACATTCCGTAAAGCATAGCGGTCATCTCACGCTCGGTTAGCTCCCTGACAGCGCAAAGCTGCGTTTTTATCTCGGAAGAAAATGACATAGCTCACCTTCCTACGCAAAATTCATCTTCAGCGAATAAAACTCGTCTTAATCGGCGTTTCAAGCGCAGGGAATTCAACTCCCGCGGCTTTTCCCGCTTCAATGCACTTCAAAAGCCACGCCATATTGTTGCCGAGAGTTCTCATCGTCTGCAAGCCTTCCTCGTCCTTCAAAACGTCCTCGGGAGTGCTTCCGTGAACCTGATTCCAGTACTGCGAGGACACAACCGCCATACAGCTTATCGTGAAATACTTGTTTAGCTGGTCAAACGCAGCGGAAGCTCCTCCTCTGCGGCAGCTCACCACGGCAGCCGCGGGCTTACCCAAGAAATACTTTTTCCCCGAGAAGAAAGCTCTGTCCATAAACGACGTAAGCGCGCCCGAAGCTGCCGCGTAGTGAACGGGAGAACCAAAAACAAAGCCGTCCGCGTCCTTTGCCTTTTCAACGAAATCGTTCACGCAGTCGCCGCGAAAGCACTTCCCCGTTTTCGAGCAAGCTCCGCAGCCGATACAGCCCGCCAGCGCGTCCTTTCCGAGCCAGAAAATCTCGGTTTCTGCGCCGTTTGCCCGAAGCGCCTTTTCAACCTCGCAAAGCGCCGTGTATGTACAGCCTTTTTCCTTGGGTGAACCGTTTACAAGTATAACCTTCATACAAAATCCTCCTTGCTTTTTTATCTATTGTAACACATTTTCAGAGAAATTTCAAGTGCAGTGAAGCTCGTTTTTATCCGACAGCTTACGACGGCGTTTTCAGAAATTTTGTGAAAAATGAACAAATTTTCAAAAACCTATTGACACTACAAGTTTCTTGTGATATAATTTGTTCATAGACAGACTAGATGTGAAAGAGGCGGTGAAAATGGATTTTATAGAACTGTTGAAGGCGGCGCGAGAGGCTGAAATGGAAATCACCTCGGAGCTTGAACAAATCGAGCGGCTGCACAGAATTATGAGGAATACGGGGCACTCGCTTGCGTATGCGCAGTCGCTTGTGGAAGACCTCGCGAGGTTTGAGGAGGAGCTGAACGCGAATATTGACCGCGCCGTTGACGCGAAACGAGAGGCGCTGAAGGTGCTGAGCGTGCTTCACGGCGACGAGCGGACGGTTTTGTATCAGCACTATATTCTTGCAAAGGACTGGCGGAAAATCGCCGACGAGATGTACATAAGCGAGCGACAGGTTTTCAACCTCAGAAAAAAAGCGCTCACCCGCCTTAAAGGGCACTATAAATGCGCTAGGCAAGCGGTTTGCGAGGTGACGATATGACAATCGGCGAGAAGATTTTGGAGCTTCGGCGAAAAGCGGGGTTAACTCAGCGGGATTTGGCGCTGAAAATCGGCGTCACGCCGTCAGCGGTCGGAAACTACGAGCAAGGCGTGAGCTTCCCGCGAGAAGAGGTGCTGTTTCGGCTGTTTGAGGCGCTCGGCTGCACCCCGAACGAGCTTTTCGGGTTCAAGGAGGAAACCGTGACGATTGCCGCGAGAAAGGGCGGCGGCTCAATCGTCCTCAAAAAGCGCGGGAACAAGAGCATTTTTGACGCGCCCGATTATCGTTGACGGAAAGCGAGAACGCGCGGTTTCGGCTGCACCCCGAATGAGCTTTTCGGGCTGCCGTTTGCGAAAATTTGACTGCGAAAGGAGCAAAAAATGAAGGTTTGCGATGTTTTTGAAGCGGCTGAAATCGGCGATTTGCCGATAAATCCCGCAAGTGCCGCAGGCGCGCTTGGGATAAAAACCGTGAGTTACAGCTCGATGACGGAAATCTACGATATCGAAGCGGATTTTTTGTACAAGAGAAGCCCGTTCGGGTTCTCGTTCAAGACGGAAAACCGCTTTGTAATCGCGGTGAACGAGCATTCCTGCGGTGAACGAAAGCGCAGATTTACCATCGCTCACGAGCTCGGGCACTGCGTTCTCGGGCACGCGGGAAGGCTCTCGGACTGCGCTCCCACGGACAGCGAGGAAAAATCCGCCGATAAGTTTGCCGCCGATTTGCTCGCGCCGCTTCCTGTGCTGATTTTATGCGGCGCGGAAAGTGCCGAGGAGATAAAGAAAATCTGCGGAATTTCAAGTCAAGCCGCAGAAATTCGCTTTCGGGAACTCGCTCGCTTACGCCGAACAAACTTTTTGTTTTTTGATGAAAACAAAAAAATCGCCGAGCTGTTCGACGATTTTATCGAAAAATATCGCGCAGTGATGAACCGATAATTACTTATCGATATCACGGTGAACCTCGCGGACAAGAAATCCCGCGCTTTCGAGGTGCTCGGCGGTGCGCTTGGCGAAGGTCACCGAGCGGTGCTTTCCGCCCGTGCAGCCGAACGCGATAACCAGCCTGCTTTTGCCCTCGGAAACGTACATCGGGAGCAAAAATTCCGC
>CAMEQX010000118.1 GCA_945933905.1 uncultured Clostridia bacterium | reverse complement strand
CAAATTCGCGGACTCTGCGCTTTCGGCTATCGGCTACACGGAGCATTCAAAGGCGCACGTTGAGCGCTCGGCGGCAAACGCGTTTATGATTTTGAACACGCTCGGCTATGACGCGAGAACCTGCGAGCTGGCGCAGATTGCCGCTTATCTTCACGATATCGGCAACGTCGTGAACCGCGTCGGTCACGCGCAGACGGGCGCTGTTATGGCGTTTCGGCTGCTGGATAAGCTCGGAATGCCCGCCGAGGAGATAACCCGCGTTATTTCCGCAATCGGCAATCACGACGAGGGCAGCGCTTCTCCCGTAACCCCGATTGCCGCGGCGCTGATTATCGCGGATAAGTCCGATGTCCGCAGAACGCGCGTTCGCGGGGAAAACGGGCAGCCGTTTGTCCCGAGCAGCGAAAATCTTGCCGCTGATATCCACGACCGCGTGAATTACGCCGTGGAAAGCTCTGAGCTGATGTTCACAAACGACAACAAGGAGCTTATACTCAGCCTCAAAATCGACCTCAAAATCAGCTCGGTGATGGAGTATTTCGAGATTTTCCTCTCAAGAATGAGCGTCTGCCGTACCGCCGCTCAATCCCTCGGAGTAACCTTCGGCGTTGTCATAAACAATTCGAGAATTCTCTGATTTCGCGGTTTTTTGAAAAAATTTTAAAAACCCCTTGCAATTTTGCGAGATTTATAGTAAAATAATAATGAGGGTTTATTTGTAACTTTAGGCGTGAAAATACCATTTTTTGACAGGAGAACAAAGCGATGTTTTGGGAAAAGTGTTTGTCTTGCAGAAATTTGAGTTATTTTTACGGAATAGTTGCACGAAAAACCGATTTTTAGCTGTATTGCATTATACAGCTATTTTTATTTGAAACTATTTTTGAAAGGAAGTTTTGATATGGCAAAAAAGGTTGCGGTTATTATGGGCAGCGACAGCGATTTGCCCGTTGTAAGAAAGGCGCTTGACAAAATCAAGAGCTTCGGGCTGGAGTATGAGTGCAGGATTATGTCCGCGCACAGAACCCCCAGAGCCGTTTGCGAGTACGCGGAAAAGGCGAGAGGAAACGGCATAGGCGTGATTATCTGCGCGGCGGGTATGGCGGCGCATCTCGCGGGAGTTGTTGCGGCGCACACAACCCTTCCCGTTATCGGAATTCCTTGCTCGAGCAAGAATTTCGACGGAATGGACGCGCTGCTTGCGACAGTGCAGATGCCTACGGGAATTCCCGTGGCTACGGTTGCGGTTGACGGCGCGGAAAATGCGGCTATTCTCGCAGTTCAGATGCTCGCTCTCAGCAACGAGGCGCTTGAGGCTCAGCTCAGCGTTGAAAAGCGCAAGATGATTGACAAAATCAACGAGAAGGACAGAAAGCTCCAAGAGCAGCTTCAGTCCGAGGACTAAACTTATGACTTTACTCGGCTTTGCCGTGAACAATTAAAGAAAAGGAGAATTTTTATGAATTACACAAAAATGGAACAGCTTTACGAGGGCAAGGCCAAGAAGGTATTTGCTACCAACAATCCCGATTACGTTATCGTTGACTACAAGGACGACGCAACCGCTTTCAACGGCGAGAAGAAGGGAACAATCGTAGGAAAGGGCGTCATCAACAACAAGATGACCAACTTTATGTTCAGCCTGCTTGAAAAAGAGGGCGTTCCCACTCACCTTGTTGAAGAGCTTTCCGACAGAGAAACGCTTGTTAAAAAGGTTGAAATCGTGCCTCTTGAGGTTATCGTGAGAAACGTTGCTGCGGGCAGCTTTTCAAAGAAACTCGGTATCGCTGAGGGAACTCCTCTCAAGTGCCCGACTCTCGAATTCAGCTACAAGAACGACGACCTCGGCGACCCCTTCATCAACGATTACTACGCGCTCGGTCTCGGTCTTGCAACCAAAGAGGAAATCGATGAAATTGCAAAGTATGCGTTCAAGGTGAACGAGTTTATGCTCGGCTTCTTCAAGAAGCTCAACATTGATTTGATTGACTTCAAGATTGAGTTTGGTCGTTTCCACGGCAAAATCCTTCTCGCAGACGAGATTTCTCCCGATACTTGTCGTTTCTGGGACTCCACAACTCACGAGAAGCTCGACAAGGACCGCTTCCGTCGCGATATGGGCGGCGTTGAGGACGCGTACAACGAGATTATGAAGAGAATTATGTCTGCAAAATGATTCTGAAAAAATTAAAAACTCGGAATGTGGTGAAATAAATGGGCGGATTTTTTGGAGCGGCTTTGAAGAGAAGCTGCGTTGAGGACGTTTTTTTCGGAACGGACTATCACTCGCACTTGGGTACAAGACGCGGCGGTATGACCGTGTATTCACCCGAAAAGGGCTTCCAGAGGGGAATTCACAGCATAGAAAATTCCCCGTTCAGAACAAAGTTTGAACAGGATATCGAGGGTATGTCGGGAAATATCGGCATCGGCTGCATAAGCGATACCGACCCGCAGCCCATTCTCCTGCGCTCGAAGCTCGGCAGCATCGCCGTCTGCAACATCGGTATCATCAACAACGCGGACGAGCTTTGCGATGAGTTTTTCGACAGCAGGCTCGCAAGCTTTGAAACTATGAGCAGCAGCAAGGTGAACTCCTCGGCGCTTATCGGCGCGCTGATTGCTCAAAAGGACAGCTTTGCCGAGGGTATTCGATATGCACAAGACCGAATTGACGGAACAATGTCGCTGCTTATCCTCACGGAAGACTGCATTATCGCGGCGCGCGACAAGTACGGTCGTTTGCCTATTATAATCGGAAAGAGCGACGACGGATATTGCGTTTCGTTTGAGAGCTTTGCTTTCCAGAAGCTCGGCTACAAGACCTATCGTGAGCTTCAGCCGGCGGAAATCGTCAAGATAACCGCGGACAGCGTTGAGGTTATCGGCGAGGGAAATCCCGATAATTTGCGTATCTGCACGTTTTTGTGGACTTATTACGGCTATCCGAACTCGGTTTACGAGGGCGTGAACGTTGAGGTAATGCGCGCGAGAAACGGTCAGATTATGGCTGAGTACGACATCGAAAACGGAACGCTTCCCGATGTTGACTATGTGTGCGGCGTGCCCGATTCGGGTATTCCTCACGCAATCGGCTATGCAAACCGCAGCGGTATCCCGTTTGCGAGACCTTTTATAAAATACACTCCCACTTGGCCGCGCAGCTTTATGCCGCAAAGTCAGGCGATGAGAAACAAAGTCGCGAAGATGAAGCTTATTCCCGTGCACGAGCTTATCGAGGGAAAGAAGCTGCTTTTCGTTGACGACAGCATTGTCAGAGGAACGCAGATGCGCGAAACGGTTGAGTTCCTCTACGAGAACGGAGCAAAAGAGGTTCATATGCGCTCGGCTTGCCCGCCGATTATGTACGGCTGCAAGTACCTGAATTTCTCGCGCAGCACCTCCGAGCTTGACCTTATCGCGCGGAGAATTATTCACGAATACGAGGGCGAAGAGGGCGTAAAATACATACGGGAATACGCCGACTCCAAAACCGAACGCGGAAAGCGCCTCAGAGATGAAATCTGCCGCCGCTTGAAGCTCACTTCGCTTGAATTCCAGTTCCTCGAGGGTACGGAGAAGGCGGTCGGACTTCCCGAATGCAAGCTCTGCACTTACTGTTGGAACGGCAAACAGGATTAAACAGATATAGATATATAAAAGTGTGTGCGGGACAAGAAAGGAAATGATTTTTTGTCGGGAAACATTCATGAGGAGTGCGGCGTTTTCGGGATTTACTCGAATAAGCCCGCAAACGTTGCTTCTTCGGTATATTTTGGACTTTACGCTTTGCAGCATCGCGGTCAGGAGAGCTGCGGAATTGTCGTAAACGAGCGCGGCGTGTTTAAAACGCGCAAGGGCGTTGGCTTGGTGAACGAGGTGTTCAACGAGAAAAATCTCGGTGAATTCGAGGACGGAAAAATCGCCATAGGTCACGTTCGCTACTCGACAACAGGCGGCGTAAACACCGAAAACTGCCAGCCGCTCACGGTTCGGCACGTCAAGGGTTCGCTTGCAATCGCGCACAACGGAAACCTTATCAACGCGCTTGATTTGCGGAGGGAATTTGAGCTTCACGGCGCGATTTTCCACACCACAAGCGACACCGAGGTTATCTCCTACGCGATTACGCGGGAGCGCTTGGAGTGCGGGTCTATTCAGCAGGCGGTTGAGCGCGCGATGCACCGCATTAAAGGCGCGTATTCGCTGGTAATTATGTCGCCGAAAAAGCTGATTGCTGCCCGCGACCCGAACGGCTTCAGACCGCTTGCGCTGGGTGAACTGCCCGACGGCGAGGGCTGGGTTGTCGCAAGCGAAACGTGCGCGTTTGACTGCATCGGCGCGAAATTTGTCCGCGACATCGAGCCCGGCGAAATCATCGTTATCGATGAAAACGGTCTTGACAGTATAAAAACGCACTGCGGCGGGAAAAGCTCGCTTTGCGTGTTTGAGTTCGTGTATTTTGCGCGTCCCGACTCGGTTATCGAGGGCGCTTCGGTTCACAAGGCAAGGCTTCGCGCGGGGCATTTTCTCGCGCAGCAGCACCCCGTTGACGCGGATGTGGTTATCGGCTGTCCCGACAGCGGACTTGACGCGGCGCTCGGTTATTCGCAGGAGTCGGGTATTCCGTACGGAGTTGGCTTTATCAAAAACCGCTACATCGGCAGAACATTCATTCAGCCGACTCAGGGACAGCGCGAAAATTCCGTTAAAATCAAGCTGAACATCCTCACGGAAACGGTTAAGGGCAAGCGCGTTGTTCTCGTTGACGACAGCATTGTCCGCGGAACAACCTCGGCTAAAGTCGTTAAACTGCTGAGAAACGCGGGCGCGAAGGAAATCCACATGAGAATTTCCTCGCCGCCGTTCATCAGCGAGTGCTACTTCGGCACCGATATCGACAACAAGAAAAACCTTATCGCAAATCATCACACCGTTGAGGAAATCGCCGAGATTATCGGCGCGGACACGCTCGGATTTTTGAGCCCCGAGAGTGTTGTCGAGATTGCGGAAAACGCGAAATGCGGCTTCTGCAAGGGCTGTTTCACGGGAAAATATCCCATTGATGTTCCCGATGAAATCCCCAAGGATAAGTTTGAAACAAAATTTGAAGAATAAACAGCAGCTACTACAAAGGAGAGAAAAATGAACAGTTACAGTGAAAGCTACAAGGCGGCGGGAGTTGACGTAACGGCGGGTTACGAGAGCGTAAAGCTTATGAAGGAAGACGTTGAGCGCACGAAAATCCCCGGCTGCATCTCGGGTATCGGCGGCTTCGGCGGTCTG
>CAMEQX010000117.1 GCA_945933905.1 uncultured Clostridia bacterium | reverse complement strand
AAAGGCAAGGTCGGTGGTCATTCCCGCTTGCAGCGCGCGCAAATCCGCACCCTGAATTACCACGCCCTCGGCAATCGGGTCGGAGAACGGTATGCCTATTTCAATCATATCCGCGCCCGCTCTCACCGCAGCCATAATGTTCTCAAACGAGCTGTCAAACGTCGGGTCGCCCGCCGTCAGAAAGCCGATAAACGCTTTTTTGTTCTTAAACGCATTTTCTATTCTGTTCATCTCAATTCTCCTTATTCGTGCAAATCAATTCCGCGATAACGCGCGATTGCCGCAACGTCCTTGTCGCCGCGCCCGCTCAGACAGCAGATTATGATGTCGTCCTTCTTCATAGCGGGGGCAATCTTCATCAGGTGAGCAACTGCGTGCGCGCTCTCGACAGCGCAGATTATGCCCTCGGTGCGCGCGATATACTCGAACGCGTTCACCGCTTCATCATCGGTCACGGGAACGTACTCCGCTCTGCCGATTGAGTGCAGATAAGCGTGTTCCGGACCAATTCCGGGGTAGTCAAGTCCCGCGGAAATCGAGTAAACGGGAGCAATTTGTCCGTATTCATTCTGACAGAAAAGGCTCTTAATTCCCCGCAAAACGCCCACGCTTCCCGTGGCAATCGTAGCCGCCGTTTCACCCGTGTGAACGCCGCGCCCCGCCGCCTCGCAGCCGATTAAGCGCACGTCCTTGTCGTTTATGAAGTTGTAGAACATTCCCATCGCGTTTGAGCCGCCGCCCACGCACGCCATAACAGCTGTCGGGAGCTTTCCTTCAAGCTCGAGAATTTGCTCGCGGGCTTCTCTCGAGATAACGCTCTGAAAATCGCGAACCATCATCGGAAACGGGTGCGGGCCCATAACCGAGCCGAGAACGTAAAGCGTGTCGTCCACACGGCTCGACCAGTCGCGCATCGCCTCGTTAACCGCGTCCTTGAGCGTCATTGTGCCGGTGGTGACAGGGTGAACCTTTGCGCCGAGAAGCTCCATTCGGTAAACGTTGAGCGCTTGGCGGATTGTGTCCTCCTTGCCCATAAAAATCTCGCATTCCAAGTCCATCAGAGCCGCCGCCGTTGCCGCCGCAACGCCGTGCTGTCCGGCGCCTGTTTCCGCGATAATACGCGTTTTGCCCATCTTTTTCGCAAGCAAGCATTGCCCGAGAACATTGTTGATTTTATGCGAACCGGTGTGGTTCAAATCCTCGCGCTTGAAGTAGATTTTTGCACCGCCGAGGTCGCGCGTCATCTTCTCCGCGTAGTAGAGAAGCGACGGTCTGTTCGCGTACTCGCGGTTGAGCTTGTCCAGCTCCGCGATAAACTCGGGGTCCTTCGAGAAGTGCTCGTAAGCATCCTCAAGCTTGTGAATTTCGTTCATCAGCGTTTCGGGGACGTACTGTCCGCCGAAATCGCCGTATCTTCCGTTTGACATAATTTTATTCCTTTCCTAAATAATCTTTGAAATT
Source organism: uncultured Clostridia bacterium (assembly GCA_945933905.1). Taxonomy (GTDB): domain Bacteria; phylum Bacillota; class Clostridia; order Oscillospirales; family Ruminococcaceae; genus CAG-115. Next base: position 3,846 of record CAMEQX010000117.1, on the reverse strand, counting down.
ATATTGAACAATTACCTCTTTCCCGATAATTGTAATTGCTTTCTGCGGGCAGGATGAAAAGCACCGGTAGCACATCGTGCATTTATCTCCGGAAACCGCCTTGCCGTCGGAAATGTGAATGTTTTTCATCGGACAAAGCTTTTCGCAATTCCCGCAGCCGACGCATTTTTCAGAGCTGATTTTGGGATTTTTGGTGTAGTGCTTTGTTTTTCCGCTGAAATAAAGCCGCTGCCCGAACAGCCCCGCGAGGTGATAGAAAACATTCAGACCTTCCCGAGAGAGCTTTCCGTCCGAGAATTTTTTCGCGGCGCTGTCGATTTTTTCCGCTGCCGCGGCTATAATTTTTCTGTTTTCATCGGGGGATTTTTTCAGAGCCTTTACATCTCCGATACAGTCGGGCATTTTTAGGTGCAGACCGCCGATAATTTCTGCGCCGAATTTCTTGAAAAGTCTTGCGGAAACGCCCGCGCCGTCGCCGCTGAACGCGCCCATTGTGGCGATTACAAAAATTCGTTTGCCCCGCCACAAATCCCGATTATCTGTAATGAAATCCCTGACAATCTTCGGCAGATTGCTGTAATAAACCGGATAGGCAAACACTATTTCCTTTTCCTCGGAAATTGCTGAAACCGCCGTGCCGTCCTCGATGGAAAGCAGCTTGTGTTCTCCGTCAATCGCGGCTAAAAACCTTGAAATGCAGAACCTTGTGTTGCCTGTTCCGCTGAAAAAAATTCCTGTCAAGCTCTCATTCCTCCCTTAAACTTTTCTCTAAGGCGAATTTCACGCGCTTCTCGCCGCTTTCACCGCCGCGAGAATTTTCTCCCTGTCCTTGATTTTGTCCGTTTCAACACCGCCCGAGATGTCAACTCCAAACGGCTCAAACCGCGCTAAATCGGGGATTGTTTCGGGGGTTATCCCGCCCGCGATGAAAAACGGAACGGTGATTTTCTCGGGGGAAATCAGCGCGTGGTTGAACTGTTTTCCCGTACCCTTGCCGCTGTCGAGCAGCAAAAAATCCGCGCCGAGCGGCTCTATTTCGCGCCCGTCAAATTTCACCGCGCGGATAATCGGCAAGGAAACGCGCCGCTTCAATTCCGCGATATAATCGGCGTTTTCGCTGCCGTGGAGCTGCACGATATCGATGATTTTCCGCCGCGCCGCTTCCTCGATATAATCGAAATCCGCGTCCACGAAAACCCCGACCGACTGAATTTCCGCGCTCAGCCGATTTTTTAGCAAAGCCGCTTTGTCAAGCGAAATATTGCGGTGACTTTTCGGAAAATTCAGCACAAATCCCGCGTAATCGGGCTTTGCTTCGTTTACAAAATCGATGTCAATTTCACGGAACAGCCCGCAAATTTTTATCTTCATCAAAATCCCCTCAATTCGCGCAGCTTTGCGGTTTTGTCCTCGGCGCGCATCAGCGTTTCGCCGATAAGCGCGGCGTTTGCGTTGACTTTCCGCAGCGCCGCCACGTCCTCGGCGGTCTTCACGCCGCTTTCCGACACGAAAATTCTGTCGCTCGGGACGATTTCGCGGAGCTTGCCGCTTTTCGTGAAGTCAACCGAGAAATTCCGCAAATCGCGGTTGTTGACGCCGATAATCGAAGCACCGAGCTTTACGGCAGCCTCGGTTTCCCGTTCATCACGGCATTCCACAAGCGCCGAAAGTCCCAGCGAGTGCGCCAAATCGAGATACTCGGAGAGCTGATTTTCCGACAAAATCGACGATATCAGCAGCACCGCTGACGCGCCGAGCGTTTTCGCTTCGTAAATCATATAGTCGGAAATCGTGAAGTCCTTTCGCAAAACGGGGATTTTCACGGCGCTTGTGATTTCGCGCAAAATCGCGTCGCTGCCCTTGAACCAGAACGGCTCGGTTAAACAAGAAATCGCCGCCGCGCCCGCCGTTTCGTAGTCGCGCGCAATCTGCAAATACGGGAAATCTTCAGCGATTATGCCTTTCGATGGAGAAGCGCGCTTCACCTTGCAGATAAACGCGATGTCCTCGCCCGAAAGCGCTTTCTTAAAGGGAAAATCGTCTGTTTTCGGGAGCTTTTCAGCCGCCTCGCGAACCTCGGAAAGCGGAATTTCCTTCGCTTTATCGGCAATTCTTTCGCGCGTTTTTTGCGCAATTTCTTCCAAAATATTCATCAAATAACCTCGCTCAAAAAGTTCTTCAGCATAATTTCGCCGTGCTGCGTGAGGATGCTCTCGGGGTGAAACTGCACGCCGTAAACCGCGTATTTTTCGTGCTGAACCGCCATAATCTCGCCGTCTGCGGTTTTCGCCGCGATTTTCAGACACGCGGGGAAGTTGTTTTCATCGGCGGCAAGCGAGTCCCGTGCATAAGCTGCTTTGCGTGAACGATTTTCGCGCCGTATGCCTCGCAGATTGCCTGATGTCCGAGGCATACCCCGAGCAGCTTGATTTTCCCCGCCGCCTTCAAAATCAGCTCCTCGCAAACGCCCGCGTCAGAGGGCTTGCCCGGTCCGGGGCTGATTATAATATGCGAGGGGCTGAGCGCGAGAATTTCATCAACGGTCAGCTCGTCGTTTCGGATTACCTTTATATCGGGGTTGATTTTCCCCACCAGCTGATATAAATTATAGGAAAAGCTGTCGTAATTATCCACAAGTAAAATCATAAAATCACCACTTTCAAATCTCGGTTTTGAGCGCTTCGACAACCGCTTTCGCTTTGTTTATGCACTCCTGAAATTCCTTCTCGGGAACGGAATCCGCGACAATTCCCGCGCCGCTTCTCACGAACACGCGTCCGTTTTTCTTGAAGCAAAGACGAATGGCAATCGCCGTGTCGAGATTTCCGCGAAAATCGATGTAACCGACCGCGCCGCCATAAATTCCGCGCTTGTTGTTTTCAAGCTCGTTTATAATTTCGCAGGCGCGGATTTTCGGTGCTCCGGAGAGCGTACCCGCGGGCAAGACCGCGTTTACCGCGTCAAGCGCCGAGAAGCCTTCTCTAATCTCGCCGCGCACCGTTGAGCCGATGTGCATAACGTGAGAATAGCGCTCGATTGACATATATTTCTCAACCTCAACCGTCCCGAAAGCCGAGATTTTTCCGAGGTCATTCCGCCCGAGGTCAACAAGCATATTGTGCTCCGAAAGCTCCTTTTCATCGGCGAGAAGCTCCTTTTCAAGCTGTTTGTCCTCCGCTTCGGTTTTGCCGCGCGGACGAGTTCCAGCGAGGGGAAACGTGTGCAGAACGCCGTTTTCGAGCTTCACGAGAGTTTCCGGAGAAGCCCCCGCGACCTCCATATCCGAGCTTGAAAAATAGAACATATACGGCGAGGGATTTGTGGTTCTCAGCACGCGGTAAGCGCCGAGCAGACTGCCCTTGAACTCCGCGTCAAGCCTGTTCGAGAGAACGACTTGAAAGATGTCGCCGTCAAAGATGTACTGCTTCGCTTTCTCGACCATCGAGCAGTAGCGTTCCTTGTCGAACAGCGGCTTGAACTCGCCGAGCAGCCTTGAGTCAACGTCGGGAGCAGGCTTTCCGTGACGGATAAGCTCTTCCATTTGGTCGAGCTCGCTTTCCGCTCTTTTATACTCTTCGTCAATATTTTCGGTCTTGATGTTTACAATCAGTATAATTTTCTGCTTGATATTATCGAACGCGACAACCTTGTCAAACAGCATCAAATCAACATCGCGGAAGTTTTCCTCGTCCTCGGCGTCAAGCTTGAGGCAAGGCTCGGCGTACTTTATATAGTCATAGCCGAAATAGCCCACAAGCCCTCCCGTGAAGCTCGGGAAGCCCTCCATACGCGGCGCGCGGTACTCGTCAAGCAGCGATTTTATGCGGATTGCGGGGTTTTTCTCCG
>CAMEQX010000116.1 GCA_945933905.1 uncultured Clostridia bacterium | reverse complement strand
CAAAAATCAGCTCCAACCCGTTATCGGCGTAATCCCGATTGACAGCATCTACACACCCGGGTTGAAGTGCAATTATACGGTTGAAAATACCCGCGTTGGTCAGAGAACCGACTATGAAAAGCTCATAATCGAAATCTGGACCGACGGCACAATCTCCGCGAAGGAAGCTGTTTCCTACGCGGCGAAAATCCTCATCGAAAGACTTTCGCTCTTTGCGGAGCTTTCCGATGAAACCAATCCTCAGGAGCTTATGGAAACGCGCGAGGAAAGCCGCAAGGACAAGGTTCTCGAAATGACTATCGAGGAGCTGGAGCTTTCCGTTCGTTCGTTCAACTGCCTGAAGAGAGCCGGCATCAACACCGTCGAGGACCTTGTAAACAAGTCCCCCGAGGATATGATGAAGGTGAGAAATCTCGGCAAAAAGTCGTTTGACGAGGTTAAGGCGAAGCTTCAGTCGCTCGGCTGCGAGCTTATGAACTCCGAGGAGAGCAAGTAAAAATTTAACATTTCCCGAAAGGAGAAGATATTATGCCCGGTTCCAGAAAACTCGGCAGAGCGAGTGACCACAGAAAAGCAATGCTCAGAGGTATGGTTACTTTCCTGCTTGAAAACGGAAAAATCGAAACCACAGTTACTCGCGCAAAGGAAGTTCGCGCGGAGGCTGAGAAGATGATTTCGCTCGGCAAGGCAAACACGCTTCACACCAAGCGTCAGGTTTTCTCGTACATCACCAAGGAAGACGTTGCCAAGAAGCTTATCGACGAAATCGCGCCCAAGTACAGCGGAAGAAACGGTGGTTACACCAGAATTTATAAGCTCGGTCCGCGTCGCGGCGACGCAGCTGAGATGGCGATTATCGAACTCGTTTAATTTGATAATTTTTGAAAAGGCTCTCCTTCGGGGGAGCTTTTTTGTTTTCGCGAAACGGCTTTGCGGGAATTTTCATAAAATCTACACAGGATAGAGGTTGAAAAATTGCGCAAAAAGTGTTATAATATATATTGAGTAAGTATATTCGCGAAAGGAATTGCTATGAACAGGTTTGAAAACAAGATTTGCCCGATTTGCAGGGCTCGTTTTACAGATAAAGCGGATGTTGTTGTCTGTCCGATTTGCGGCACTCCGCATCATCGCGTGTGCTATGAAATCAGGGGGAAGTGTGGTCTTGAAAATCTCCACGAGAGCGGCTTTGTGTGGAAGGGAAGGCTCCCCGATGAGCCCGAGCCTGTTTTCGCGCAGCCGCAGGACCCGTTTGAGAACAACGCCGAAGCTGCACAAAACGCGGAAAATCCCGCGAATGAAAATCCCATCACCTCGATTTTCGGAGAGGACGACGGCTTTAACGGCTTTTTCAAGAAAATTCAGGACAAGTCTATCGGCGAGGACGGCGTGAGTATGAAGGAGCTTGCGTCCTATGCGGCAAGCTCGTCGTTTCACTATGTCGCGGCGTTTGATATTTTCCGCTCGAATTACAGCGGGCAAAAGCGCAGGATTTATTTCAATTTCGCGTCGGGATTTCTCGCGCCCGCGTTTCAGTTTTATCGTAAAATGGACTTTTTCGGGATAATCGTAATGCCGCTTCTTTTGCTTCCGCTTGCGATTTCTGCGTTTTTCCCAAACGCTATTCTGAGCGGCACGGCGGGATATCTGCTGAATTTGTATAATCTCGCGAGACTTGTTATCTTGAGTATGTTCGGGGATTATTTATACTATCGTCACGCGGTAAAGAGCATCAAAAAATTCCGCGGGAGTTTTGACGGCGACACGCAGTCCGAGGAATATTTCGAGGCGCTTGCCGAAAAGGGAAGACCTTCGATTTTGCGGGCAATAGTGGGCTGTTTGGTTATGGCGTTGTTTATAAGTTTGATTTTGTGGCTGTCGGGATATTATTCAAACATCGCCGGCTTAATCTAAGACAAAGGAAAAGGGTTTATGAAGCGTCGGTTGGAACAATTCTACGCGGCTTTCGGCGACAGGGGCGTTATGTTTATACTTTACGCATTCTCTGTGGTTGTAAACGCGCTTATGACAATGTGTATGGAATTACCCGCGGTTTTCCCCGAGGAAATAAGCGCCGCGGGCATTGCCGCGTTTTATTCGGGGAAAAACTGGGCGGATATTCTCGGGGAAACAGGCGTTCGCGGCGGTTATATTCAGTCGCTTCTCTACACGCCGCTGTTTTTGGTTTTTGACAATCCTTATGTTTTGTACAAGGCAATGCTTGTCGTAAACGCGCTTATCGTGAGCTTTATCCCGATGATTTCCTATCATCTCGCGACAAAGCTGGGCGTTGAGCGAGTTCGGCAAAAGCTCTTGGCGGCGCTTTCGTGCGGAATGTACGTTTCCGTGCTTATGCGCTCAAAGTTCATCACAAGCGACGCTCTGTCCTGTCTGATGATTTGGATTTTGATTATGTGCGTTTTTGCGGCGTGGGACAAGAAAAACCGCTACACTCGCTTCACAATGTCAATTCTGCTCGGCTTCCTTTGTGCAGTGGCTTTCGGGGTGAACTCCACGCTTATCGCGGCGGTTTTGTCTGTGATTTTAACCGTGATAATCGCGCGCATTTTCTTCAAGGAAAGACTTTTGAACATACCCGCGTTTGCGCTTTCGCTTACTTTATCGTTTGTAGCGGAGCATTTCGCGAGAATTCTCGTGCTGCGCTCTGCCGCGAATTACACCGAAGAAGCGCTGTACGTCAAGATGAACCTTTCGGGCGCTCTTGAGCGGATTTTCGGCGAAATCTATACATTTATGACCGAGAGCTTTGGAATGGGCGCGCTTGCCGCGGCACTTTTTGCGGCGATAATTTTCGCGTGGATTAGAGAGGGCATCAAAAGCAAGGAAACCGTGCTTGAAAACGGAACAAAGGTCTATGAGCCCGCGATGCACAAATATAATATCCGCCTGACAATTCTCGCGCTGTATCAGTTTTTGACGGTTGTGATTTTGACGGTTGCGCTCCCGATTGTGTCGTTTACGGGGCACAACACCTTCGCGGGAATGGGCGAAAGCACGCAGGCTGTTGCGCCGATTGCGCTGTTTTTCGTGCTGATTTTTGTTTTCAGATATTCAATCGACATCAAAAAGCTGCTTTTGGGAACGGGAATTTACGCATACGCTTGTCTATGCTTCGCGCTCACGAGCAGTCTGGCTTCGCTTGCGGCTTCTCGTGGAAAGCTCCCCGAGCTCACTCCTTTTCGTATCGGTGAAGACATTTTGTCCGAGCCCACGGAAATGAGCTTTATCATAATGTCCTCGTGTGTTTTTTCGGTATTTGTTCTGCTGATTGTTTTCACGTCCTGCGCGAAAAAATACATCACGCGCTTTGTTTCGATAACAATGCTCGGAATACTTATCTACAACACGGCTTATGCGGCGTTTTATTATCTTCCGAGAACCGCCGAGAGCTTATTGGCGGAGCGCGAGTCATACAAAAAGGTCGGCGAGCTTTTGTACAACAGCTCTCAGTCGCCGCCGATAATCGTCTATGAAACCGACAAGGAGCTTGCCGCGGAGCTTCAGTTTCAAAAGCTTGAAACCTCCGTCAAGATAATCAAAAAAACCGACAAGGTGCCCGAGTCCTGTCTGCTTGTGGTGAAAAGCGGCGTAAAGGTACCGTTTGAGGGCGGCTCCTATGATATTGCGGGGAAAACCGACGCCTATACGGTTTACGCATACGGCGAGAGCGCGCGCGATTTTATTCGTTACAGCTCGGCTTCCTCGGGCGGCACGCCGCAAACATAAAATCCTTGTTTGAGTGAAAATGTGCAGAGCAATCCGCTTGCTTCGTCGCACTCTGCTCTTTTTCACTTAGAGGTTCCCAAAAATTTCGCGATAGAAAAGAGTGAAAAAAATGCCAGTATTTAAGAAGGCAAAGCGTGATTTTTCCGCGAGAACGCTTGTCTTGGGCTTTTTGATAATTATTGCCGTGGGGACGCTTTTGCTTTTTCTGCCCGTGTCCTCGAAATCGGGGCAATTTACATCAATCTTCGACTGCCTTTTCACGTCAACCTCAGCCGCCTGCGTAACGGGACTTGCCGTTGTTGACACTTGGGCGCACTGGTCGATATTCGGGCAGGTTGTGATAGCGCTGCTGGTTCAGGTCGGCGGGCTTGGCTTTGTCACGATAATCACGTTTTTCAACGTTGCTATGGGAAAAAAGCTCGGTTTTCGCACGCTGAAATCCGCGTCCGAGGACCTAACCGAAAGCAGCTTTCAAAACGGCAAGAAAATCTTCATAAGAATTGTCAAATATTCGCTGATAATCGAGGCGGCGGGCGCGCTTGCGATGTCGTTTCCGTTTTACTCGAGATATGGCGGCTATGGGATATGGATGGCGGTTTTCACATCGATAACCGCATTCTGCAACGCGGGCTTTGACCTTTCGGGAATGGAAGGCGAGTTTTCGAGTATGATTGCGTTTCAGGACAATCCTGTCGTGCTGATAACGATAGCGGTGTTGATAATAGTCGGCGGACTTGGCTTTATCGTATGGGAGAATTTCCTCACACTGCGCGAAACGAAAAAGCTCTCGCTTCACACAAGAACGGTTCTCGTGATGACGGGAGCGCTTATTCTCGTGGGAACGCTGCTTTTTCTGTTCTCCGAGTGGAACAACCCGAAAACGCTCGGGAAGATGGATTTTGGCGAGAAGCTGCTGAATGCGTTTTTCTCGTCTGTTACGTCAAGAACAGCGGGCTTTGACAGCATTTCGATGTGTGATACGTCCGAGTTCTCGCAAATAGGAACCGTGCTTTTGATGTTCGTGGGAGCGGCTCCGGGCTCGACGGGCGGCGGCGTAAAGGTAACGACGCTGATGGTGGTGATAGTGACGGTTGTGTCCTACACGCGAAACAAAAATGACGTTGAGCTTTTTCACCACAAGCTGAGCAAATTCGTGATTTACCGCACGATTGTGACTTTGGCATTATCCTTTTCGGCAGTGGGGATTTGCTTTTCGGCGCTTTATTTTTCGATGCCTGCGGACGCGGGCGCGGGGACAGGCGCCGTGCAGTGCTTGTTTGACGCAGTTTCGGCGTTTTCGACAACGGGACTATCTGCGGGCGCAACCGCGGCGTCCAGCTTTTTCGGCAAATGCGTGCTGATTGTGACGATGTTTTTAGGGCGCGTGGGACCTGTATCCGTGGTGATGTCGCTTGTGATGAACACGCAAAACCGCAAAAACATCATTGTCCCCGAAGGGCATATTTTGATAGGCTAACTGCTTTAAAAAGCGCAGATTTCGGCGAAAATCGCGGGCTTTCCGCGCTCCCCGAGCGATTTCCGAAAGCAACAAATTTTCGCGAAAAATCACCGCTTT
>CAMEQX010000115.1 GCA_945933905.1 uncultured Clostridia bacterium | reverse complement strand
AGTTCAGAAGTCCGGGGAGCTGCGAAAGAGCGGTATCGGTAAGCTCCGCGTCAAAATCAACGGAAATATTCGCGGAATTTGCGCCGTAGGTCTCGCGCATAATATTGCCGAGCTGGTTTACGAGCGTCTTGAAATCAACGCTCGAGGGGTCGATTGACGTGGAGTACATCATCGGTTTTACGCTTGTGGTGACAATTCCCGATGAATAATTTGACATCTGCGTCAGGGTGCCGGCAATGGAGTTTGTCGCGGACTTTATGCCCTGAGACATTGCGCCGACGTCAATATTGTTGGTGATATCCTTGATTGAGTTGCCTTCAACCATAGCCGCGTAGCCCGAATTTCCGAGCACGAGGTTAAAGAGGAAGGACTTGTTAACGAAGAAGAGCACGCCTGCCGCAATCAGCGCAGCGCCGAGAATTGCGCCGAGCGTGATAAGAATGGGCTTGAGGACGTTCTTTTTCTTAATAGGCTTTGCAGTAACCGCAGCTGCGCCCATACCGTAGTTTCCGAAAGGATTTTCCGGTTGGACATTGGGAGCGGGAGCGTAGGTGGGAGCGACTGTCGGCGTGGGAGCCGGAGCTGCCGTCGGGGCACCGTAGCTTGCTGCTGCTGCGGAATAGCCTGTCGGCTCGGGAGCTGCGGGCATAACCGGAGTAACCGGCGTAACCGAAGCAGCGGGCGTCTCGGGCATCACGGGAGCAGCGGGCATCACGGGAGTCTCGGGCATCGCGGGAATTTCCTCAATCGCGGGAGCTTCTTCGATAACGGGAGCCTCGGGGATATAGCCGAATTCGCTTTGCTCAAAGATGGTCGGTGCGGAAGCAAATTCATTGCTTTCTGTGTTGATTTCGGGCATCGAGAAGTCGCTTGAAGGCTCGGGGATAGAATAAGCGGGCTGCTCGTTTGCGGTAATGGAAACGGCGCTGTTTCCGATTTCCTCGGCAGCTTTGGTGAGGTCTGCTGCGGGGGCGATGGAAACGGGCTCGATAGGAGTAACGGGCGCAAGCACATCAGAGGGCTTTACCTCTGCGGTTGATGTTTTGGAAACGGCTGCTCCGCAAACCGTGCAGAATTTTGCTCCCTTAGGAAGCTCGAGACCGCAGCTTTCGCAGAAATTCTTTTCGGCAGCCGAAGCGGTAAGCGCGCCGCAATTCTGGCAAAACTTTGCCCCGTCGGGCACTTGACTGTTACATTTGTTACAAATCATATTGAATTCCTTTCACAAAAGAAGCCTTTAAATCGTTCGGGTAATTCCCGAGTATGATTTAGGTTAGCTACTTTTATTATATAATTTTTTGTGCGTTTCGTCAATAGCCTTGATTACAAATTTGTGTTAAATCAAAGAAAAGTTTTGTGCATTTTTACTATATTTTGCTATCGTGAACAGGAACAGGGCTTGTTTCTTGGGCTGCTTTTGCTGTTGGAGCTGCTTCGGGGGGCTGCGCGGGCAATTTCGGCGGCATCGAACCGCCGAAATTGCTCGGCTTCCTTCACGCGCAATGTGTGCGCGTGAAGGAAGCCGGTTGGTGGGGTAAGGCTGCGAGGTGGGCGGGAGGGGGTGAGGGGGATGCTTTTTATTATAGAGGTGACTTTGCGGAAGGCGCGGGCGATTTTTCGGGCATCGAACCCGAAAAATCGCTGCATTTTCATCGGCTTTCCGCCGATGAAAATGCTTTGGGGGGGAGAAACGCCTTTAGCGCTTTTGAACGCGTTTGCCGCGCTCTAGTCCGCGGCTTCGCCGCGAGTGGCGGCGCTTCGCGCCGAGTTGCGCTTCGCGCTCAAGTGTGGGGCTTTGCCCCACGCCCCACAAGCCTTTTGAAAAAGGCTTGACCTAAAACTTTTTTCGCTTCGCGCCCTTTTCAGCTTGCAAAAAACGAGCTCGCGTCTCCGCAAGCTCGCATTTTATCCTCTTTCCGCCTGTCCTATATACCTGTTATCCCCCTCGGAAAGCACATAAATATCAACATACACCGCGCCCCATTTGCACGAGTCCTCATAGCTTCCCATAAACACATCAACCGCTATCGACCCGTCCATCATTCCGTATCCGGTATCCGCCGCAATCGCATATCCATAAACGCGGCTTCCGTCCTGCGCGACAACATAAACCTCGCTTCCGTACGGAATTACATTCGGATTAACCGCAACCGTTCCCACAACCGCATAACGTCCGCTCGCCGTAAGTGCGCCGGGCTTCGCGGAATATGCCGTTGCTTTTCCCGAAATAATTCTCGTGTAATTCTCGGGAATTCCGTCAACCAGCTTCAGCTGCTCGGGATTTTCCATCTTCGCATACGGCTCGGCAAGCGCTGTTCCTCTTTCAACAACCGCCGACACGGGCGCCTTTGTGATTTCATCGGCGACAATCTCCGAAGAAACAAACTTTCCGTCAACGTATTTGTCCTTATAAGTCGTGACGTGAGCGCCGTTTGCGCCCTCCTCGAGAACAACCTCCGTGCCGATTACCCAGTTTGAGTTGTCCTTATAAATCTTCTCGCATTCCAGTGCGCTTTCGATATTTCTTTCAACGTATTCCACGCGCGAAACGGTAATCTTCATTCCGTCGTAAACCGAAGCGTTGAGCCTGAAATTCACGAAATCGTCCTCGTCGATTGTAACTCCCGCTTTTTCCAGCGCGTCCGCGACCGTGCCTTCCGTAAGCTTCACGGGGAAGCTCTCTCCGTCCGCGTTCACCGTCAGCTCAAACGCGCGGTTTATGATGATGTGTTTTTTCTTTGTGGAGTCTGTTTCAACGGAAATTCTGTCGTCTGCTTCAAGCGAATAGTTTTCACTTTTAAGTATCGCGTAGTTATCAAACTGATTTGTCTTGATTTCTCTTGTCACTCCGTCGTCCGTTATATAAACGGTATCGCGGAAATAAAGCGCGCCCGTGAGCAAAAGCGCCGACGCTGTTATCATAGCGAAAATTGCCGCTTTTACAAGCCTGCTTCGCATAAACATTTTTTTCATCTTCTCGTGTATAATTTGTGGTTTCATAGGGTTTTGCCTCCGTTTGTCTATAACCGATGAACTGCAAAGCCTTATTTTAAGCCATTATTTTCAAGCAGTTCTCCTTGTGTATGCCTATTATAGCCTACTGTTCTGTAAATGTCAAACATATCAAAGCTGTTGAATTTGTGCAAGATATACAAAATATTTTTGTAACCTTTTTGTAACCTTTTGAAAATTGAGTATTTCAATGGAAATTCCTGTCAAATAGCGCAAATCTTATTGTAGGAATTGCTAAAAAACCGCATATTCGGCTGTTTTGGAATAATTGCACAAAAATCTTTAACATTGCCTTTTGAATTCGTCTGATAAGCAACAAAAAAGGAGCGCCGAAACGCTCCCTTTTCTTTTGATTGTTTGAATTAACGATTTACGCAACAATGAAATCCTTGATATCATCGAGGAAATCAGCGCAGTCATCGCTGTGAATTTTCAGCTCAAGGTCTTTGGAGAGGTCGAGGCTGAAAATACCCATAATGCTCTTTGCGTCGATTGCGTATCTTCCGCTTACGATATCTACGTCATAAGCGCAGCCCGTTACGATAGAAACAAACTTCTTAACGTCCTCAATGGTGTTGATGTGAATTTTTGCGGTAGTCATAAAAAAACTCCTTTCATAATCCGCCCTGCGGACTTTTCCCATATTATTTTCCTTTGCTACTTAAATGTTAGCACAATTCCGTGCCTTTGTCAATGGGGTTTTTGCCCAATTTTGCAGAACAGGCATTCTTCTTTTTTGTCAATCTGCAATAAACTTTGCCGCTTCCTCAACGAAATCGGCAGCAGCTTCGCCCTGTGCGTGAACAATCATCTTGAGCGGCTTTGACAGGTCGAGGCTGAAAATTCCCATAATGCTCTTCGCGTCAATCGCGTATCTTCCCGACATCAAATCAACGTCAAAAGCGCATTTGTTGGTGAGCGCCACAAACTCCTTTACTTCGTCAATCGAATTCAGCTTAATCATAAATTCTTCCATATTCTTGCCTTCTTTCTCATTTTTATAAGAGCGATTTCTGTTTTTTTCCCCGCTCTTGTAAATAATATAGCAACTTTTTAAAAAATAGTCAATACCTTATTGCAAAATTTGTAGAATTAAAGTATAATATAAATGTAGCGAAAAATTTTTTTGTATATTTCCGACAGGAATTTTTTGGATATGAACGAAAAAACCACCTTTAAAATACTCACGCTCGGCTGTAAGGTCAACTCCTGCGAGAGCGCGGCTATCGAAAAACGCTTTCTTGAAAACGGTTTCACGAAAGCCGAGGACGAAAACGTCGATTTATTCATTATAAATAGCTGCTCGGTCACGGGAACCGCCGTTGCTAAGGCTCGTCACGCAGCTTCGCGGTATCGGCGCGAAAATCCAAGCGGTGTAATCGTGCTTTGCGGGTGTTTTCCGCAGAGCTATCCCGAGGAAGCGGGACTGAAATTCGACGCGGACATTGTTTTGGGCAACTCCGACAAGGACAAAATTGTCGATTATGTAAACGGTTTCATTGACAACCGCCTCAAAACCGTCAAGATAAACCCGCTTACCCGTGAATTCTGCAAGGGCTGTTCCGTTCCCGACGAAGACAGAACCCGCGCTTTCATCAAAATCGAGGACGGCTGCGACCGATTTTGCTCTTATTGCATAATCCCGACAGCGCGCGGGCGGGTTCGCTCGCTTTCCTGCGAGGATATCCGAGAGCAAGCGGCTGCCTGTTTTGCGGACGGTCATCGGGAAATCGTCCTCACGGGAATAAACCTCGGCTGTTACGGGCAGGATTTGGGACTTTCGCTCTATGACGCGGTAAAAGCGGTCTCCGAGAGCGGCGTTCCGAGGATACGTTTGAGTTCGCTCGAGCCCGAGATGATAACGGACGAGCTTATCCAAAATCTCGGAGAAATTCCCGCGCTTTGCCCGCATTTTCACCTGTCGCTTCAGTCGGGCAGCGATGAAATTCTGCGCAAAATGAACCGAAAATACACAACCGAGCAATATCTTCACGTTGTCGAAAAGCTCCGCGAGGTTTTCCCCGAGTGCGCGATAACGACGGATATTATCGTTGGGTTTCCGTTCGAGAGCGACGAGGATTTTGAGCAAAGCGTTGAATTCGCAAAAAAAATCGGTTTCGCGAAGATACACGTTTTCCCGTATTCACTCAGAAAAGGGACAATCGCCGCGGAAATGCCCCAAATCCAGCCCTCCGTCAGAACCGAGCGCTCGCGCCTTTTGATGAACGCCGCCGAGCTGCTCGAGGACAGCTTTTTGCGGTCGCAGCGCGGGAAAGAAGGCGTTGTGCTGATTGAAAAGCCGCAAAGCGAGCTGTATTCGCA
>CAMEQX010000114.1 GCA_945933905.1 uncultured Clostridia bacterium | reverse complement strand
GCGCAGCATTCGTGGACAATCTCCGCCTGACAGCCCGCCTTTACCACCTGAACGGGCGTTCTCTTTTCAAGCGAAAACAGGCTTTCGTCTGCGGTCGGCATAAAATTCTTCCACTTTTTCACGCGGAATTTTTTGTACAAATTCCCCTCAAAATCACGCGGCGCGAACCATTTTCTCGTGTAATCCACGTCGTTTTTGAGGAAATAATCGAATACTCCGCCGATTGCCAGCCGCACGGAAAAATGATAGCAAATCGTCATCGCGACTATTCCGAGCGTGAAATAAACGGGCTTTTTTGTGCCGAGGAAAATTCCCCAAAACGCGAAAAACAACAAAAGCGAAACGCCCGAAACCGCAAACATTTTCTTAACCATTTTTTCTGCCTTTCAAAATTCTGTCGGCGGCAAGCATAATTCCCGTTTTTCCCGTCGAGAACGTCAGCCCGCCCTGAACCCAAGCTGCAAACGGCTCACGAAGCGGCGCGTCCGCGGAAAGCTCGATTGACGCACCCATTGTAAACGCGCCCGCAGCCATAATCACCTTGCTGTCATAGCCCGGCATATCCCACGGCTCCGGCATCGCCGAGCTGTCAACGGGAGAGCCGCTCTGAATGCCCTCGCAGAAGCGAATAAGCTCGTCTGCACCGTTCAGCTTTATCGCCGCGATAATGTCCGTGCGCTTCTCGTTATAGCGCGGGAACACCTCGTAGCCGAATTCCTCGAAAAGCGCCGCCGCAAACACCGACGTTTTCAGCGCCGCGCAAACCGCCTCGGGTGCGTGGAACAAGCCGAGGTACATTCCGCGAAGCTGGTTGAGCGAGCAGCCGACCTCTTTCCCCGCGCCGGGCGTTGTCAGACGGTACGCGCACTGTTCGATTAAATCCGCGCGCCCCGCTATGTAGCCGCCCGTTTCGGCAATTCCGCCGCCCAAATTCTTGATTAAACTCCCGACAATCAAATCCGCGCCGACAGACGTGGGCTCACGCTTTTCAACAAGCTCGCCGTAGCAGTTGTCCACAAGAACAATACACTCGGGATTTGTCGATTTCACCGCCTTGATAATCTTCTCAATCGTGTCGATATCGTAGGAAGGACGAAGCGAATACCCGCGCGAACGCTGAATATAAGCCGCTTTGCAGCCCTTTGCGTTCTCCGAAATTTTCTCGTAATCGGGCAAGCCGTTCTCGTCGAGCTTTACCACGGGACTCGTTACCCCATAATCGAGCAGAGAACCGACATTCTCCCCGAAAACCGCCTCCTGAATAGTATCGTAAGGCATTCCCGTGGTGAACAGAATGTTGTCGCGATTTCGGAGGATACCGAAAAGCGCGGTTACAATCGCGTGAGTACCGTTCACGAAATTGTGCCGCACAAGCGCGTCCTCCGCTCCCAAAACCTGCGCGAAAACCGCGTCCAGCTTGTCCCTGCCCTCGTCGCCGTAGCCGTAGCCCGTCGTGCCTTTGAGGTGCATTTCGCTCACTCTGTTATCGATAAACGCGCGCAAAACGCGTCTGCCGTTGTATTCGCACAGCTCGTCAAGCTCCGCGAAACGCTCCGCGCACTTTTTCATCGCGTTATCCGCCGCTTTTTCAACCTCGGGTGAAAATTCAAAAAAATCCATTTTATTCTCCTAACAAAATTATCATTCAAATATAATTATAACTTTTTTCCTCTCAAATGTCAATAGCCATTTTGTCCGCAATCATAAACCGTACATTCCAAACATACTATTTATTGTTCCGCAAAACATCTTAAGGGGGTATTTCATTGAAGCAGTACGGCGAAGGAAATGAAGAAAGATGCGTCATTCTCGGAAATTATATCGTGCAGAACAACGCTACCGTAAGAAGTACCGCAAAACAGTTCGGAATTAGCAAAAGCACGGTTCATCAGGATATAACCACAAAGCTGGAAAAAGCAAACAAGCGCCTTTACGACGAGGTTAAAACCGTTCTCGACAAAAACAAGCAAGAGCGGCACATTCGCGGCGGCGAAGCCACAAAGCAAAAATATCAGGCGCTCAAAAGCAAAAAACTCGGCGTCGGGCAAAAATGAAAAATGCGGCTCTTTTCGGAGCCGCACTTTTATTTAAGTTAAGATTACTTCTTCATCATTGCCTCAACTTCAGCAGCGAAGTCGTCCTGCTTCTTTTCAATACCCTCGCCGCGCTCGAAACGTACAAAGCTGTCAACCTTGATGGAGCAGCCCTGAGCCTTTTCAACGGACTGGATATACTTGCCAACGCTCATTGTGTCGTCCTTGAAGTACTTCTGGTCGAGCAAGCAAACTTCCTCGAAGAACTTTCTCATACGACCTTCAACAATCTTCTCAGCAACATTTGCGGGCTTGCCTTCCTGCTCAACGAGCTTGGTCTGAACCTCTTTCTCGTTTGCAAGAACCTCAGCGGGAACGGTCTCCTTGCTTACATACTGAGCGCCGAGAGCGGTTACCTGAAGAGCGACGTTCTTGCCGCAAGCGAGAACCTCAGCGTCGTCAGCTTTATCGGTGTCGAGCTTTACGAGAGTTCCGAGTCTGCCGCCGTCGTGCATATAAGCAACAAGCGTGCCTTCCATCTTTACGAAACGGCGGATTTTGATGTTCTCGCCGATTGTAGCAATCTTGTTTGTAAGGTATTCGGACATTTTCTCGTTGGTGCCCGAAACAGTGCACTCCATAAGTGCGTCGGGGTCAGCAACATCATTGTCGAGAATGGTGTTGGTAACCTCCTCAACCATACCAAGAAACTTGTCGGACTTTGCGCAGAAGTCGGTTTCGCAGTTGATTTCAGCAACTACGCCGATATTGCCTCTGGTCATTGCCTTTACAACGCCCTCAGCTGCAATTCTGCCTGCCTTCTTAGCAGCCTTAGCAAGTCCCTTTTCACGAAGAATTTTAACAGCTTCATCGCGGTTGCCGTCAGCTTCGATGAGCGCTCTCTTGCAGTCCATCATTCCACAGCCGGTCATATCGCGCAGCTCTTTAACGTCCTGTGCAGTTATATTAGCCATTTTCTTTCTCCTTATATAAATTATTCCTCAGTCTGAGCTTCTTCCGCTTCACCGGCTTCAACTTCGGTTTTGCCCTGGTTAGCGGAGATAATAGCGTCTGCCATTGCGCCTGCAATCAGCTTTACAGCGCGGATAGCGTCGTCGTTGCCGGGGATAACATAGTCGATTTCATCGGGGTCGCAGTTGGTGTCAACGATAGCGACAACGGGGATACCGAGCTTTCTTGCCTCGGAAACCGCAATCTTCTCTTTGCGCGGGTCAACAACGAAGAGAGCGCCGGGGAGCTTCTTCATATTCTTGATACCGCCGAGGAACTTCTCAAGCTTCTCGATTTCGAGGTTGAGCTTGATAACCTCTTTCTTGGGAAGCAGGTCGAAAGTGCCGTCTGTTTCCATTGTACGAAGCTGCTCAAGACGGTTAATTCTCTTCTGAATGGTCTTGAAGTTGGTCATCATACCGCCGAGCCAGCGAGCGTTTACATAGTGTGCGCCTGCGCGAACAGCCTCTTCCTTGACGGAATCGGCAGCCTGCTTCTTGGTGCCGACGAAAAGGATTTCGCCGCCGTTAGCTGCTGTTTCGTGAATGAAGTTGTAAGCCTCGTCGAGCTTTCTTACTGTTTTCTGAAGGTCGATGATGTAAATTCCGTTTCTTTCGGTGAAGATATCCGGAGCCATCTTCGGATTCCATCTCTTTGTGAGGTGTCCGAAGTGAACGCCTGCCTCCAGAAGCTGTTTCATAGATACTACTGCCATTGGTTTTTCCTCCTGATTTTGGTTTTTTTCCTCCCGCACGAAACATTCCTCAAGCGCCGAAACGCACCAACAAGAAACTGTCGCGCGGTGTGTATTTATGCGCGAATTTACCCCGCGCACATTTACCGAATTATTATACCATATTTGTCCTGATTTTACAAGAGTTTTTTGTTCGTCTATTTAAACAAACTTCCAAACCCTTTTCCCTTTGATTTTCGGCAATTTGACGGAATATCACAAGAAACGAGGATTGTGTCCTCGCCGATAACCTCAATATCGCACCATTTTATGAAAAAATCCTCTTCTCTGCCGAAAAGCCCGAAGAATTTTGCCTTGCCGAAAACGATTAAACGGCAGATTTTCGCGGTGCAGCTCTCGAATTCGATATCGTCGGGATAACCCAGCCGCGCGCCGTTTTTCACGTTGATGATTTCCTTGCACCGCAAATCGTTGAAGCTGTAAACCATTCTTCTCACCTCTCGACATTTTATGCTTGTAAATGCCGAAAAAGACGTGTTTTCAAGCCTCAGACTAGATTAAGCAGAAATTCCTCCGCCTGCTTTATGCTGCCCTTGTCGAAAGAAGATGTATCGGTATTGTCGGGATTTTCGGGATAGTCCGTTACCCAAAACGTCGCTAAACCAAGCGATTTCGCGGGCATTATGTCCTCCTTCACGCTGTTTCCGACAACAATGCACTCGTCCACGGTTTTTCCTGTTTTTTCCATAATCTCCGAGAAATACTTGGGGTTCGGCTTGCAGAACGAGCTGTTGTCGTAGTTTGTAATCAGCGTGAAATCGCTCTCGTCAAGGTTTATCCACTTCAGGCGCGTTATCATCGCGGACAGCGGGAACACCGAGTTTGTCGATAAAATCAGGTCAAAGCCCGCGTTTTTCAGACTTGTTATCATCGGCTTCATATCGCGGTTTTCACGCAGTGAAGCGCGCGTTTTGTCGAACTCGTTCACATAAAATTCATCGCAAAGCGGCTTTGCGTCGGGCTTATCGGGATTTTTCGCGCGGAAAACCTCCCAGAAAACCTCGCTGTTGAGCCGAGAACCGTCGTTTTTCACCATCGCCGCGGTTCCTGCCCAAAGGTCATCGACAGCGGTTTTTGGCGCGTAACCGAGCGGCGCGAGCTTTTTCGTCAGTCCCGCGAAATACAGCTTCAAAAAGTCCTCGCTCACAAACGGCACAAGCGTTCCGTCCATATCAAACATTATCGTGCTTTTTTTCATTTTTGTCCTCCGCATTCTTCTTTTTTTCAAGCTTTCTGCGTTCTATTGCCTCTTTTCGTTTCCGAAGCTTGCGTTCATACGATTGAATATCGCTTTCATTTGCCGCGAAAACCGAGCGAATTACCGTATAATTCGTGTCGGAAATCCGCAGCGCCTTCATCTTCACAAGAAAAGCGCCGTGCTCAGCGCACTCGGCAATCGTTTTGCACGAACGCCTGTTGCTGAAAAACCACTCGCGAACGCTCATTTTCTCCTCGCAGTATGGGCAGTTTACCCCGCCGAGCCGCTTGTCGCGAAGCATATTGTCCCCGTCAACCTTCTCGAAATAGTCCTTGACAATCGGCACGGCTGCCGCTGTGGAAGAC
>CAMEQX010000113.1 GCA_945933905.1 uncultured Clostridia bacterium | reverse complement strand
GTCCAGCCGCCCCTCACGCGCAAGCCCCGTGAGCTCCACCGCGTATTTTGAAAGCTGTGCGGGCTCGTTCTTTTGGGCAGCGCGCTTTGGCTTGACATCAGGCTTTGCGGGTGTTTCGGAGAAGCGCGGCGGTTCGTATTTTTTCGCGCAAATTCCCGCGTAAATCCGCGAAACCGAGTCCGCGGGAAGCATCGAAAAAGCCGTGCTTGCCCTGTCCGCGAGAAGCGCCAGCATAATGTGCTCGGTACCGACCGTGTTTTCACCGCGAGTTTGAGCGATACTCCGCGCGTTCACGATAAGCTTTTTCAAGCGCGGCGAGAAATCCTTCTCGGACAGCGTGCAAGGCGTTCCCGCGCCCGCTCTGTCCTTCAGCAGCAGCACAAGGTCGCGGAAAAACACGCCCTCCCGCGCAAGAGCCGCTCCCGCCGCGCTTTCCGTGTTCTTGGCAAGCGCGCAGAGCAAATGCTCGCTGCCGATATACTTGTGTCCCATCTGCCCCGCGATTGTCACCGCGTTTGCCAGCGCCTCTCCGACATCAGCCGAAAAAGCCGGCGCGTTGTGATTATCCATAATTAACACCTCTTTACAAAATCAGGTAATTTTATTATGGACGCGCCGGCGAGGTTTATTCAAGGCAAAAATAAATCCCGAGAAGAACAAGTCTTGTCGGGATTATATATGCGAAAAATTACCGATACATCGCAAGCTCAATGCTGTCCATATACTGCCCAAGGGACATATTGAACCGCTGATAATCAGCCTCTTTGAACTCGTCCGAAACACCCGCAACCGATACGCTCACGGCGTTTGTCTGATTGTAAAACGTTATCATCAGCGGAGCTTTTATAATCTTTGACATTCCGCGGATAACCAAATCCCCCGCTTCATCAAGATGAAGAACGTCCTCCTTTGACGACACCTCGACCGCTTCCCCATCAGCCAGAATTTCCAAGCCGTCGTAATAATCGAAAATCGCAGCAGCCGCCTTGCAAATATGCTCCCAGCCGACCTTATACGTCAAATTCCACCTCGACAGCAGCCAGCCGTTCTCCTCTTTCACTCCGATTAGTAACATTTTCGTTCCTCCTGCCAGCAAAATAGTTCTCGCTCAATTCAGTTCCTTTGCCAACGACACGCTATTTTCCAACCTATAAAACCCTCTTTTTTGATAAAACTCGTATGCCGGAACATCGTTTTCCGTGAGTAAAAAAATGTGCGTCAATTCAAGCTCCCTGCAAGCCTTTTCTATCATATTCAGAAAAAGCGTGCCTATACCTTGACCTTGTTTGGCGGTGCTGACGCATAATTCATCGATAAAATATTCCGTGCCGGTATACCAATGCTTTATATGCCCCATCGATACGCCAATCAATTCCGTTCCTTCAAACAAGCCGAAGGTCAGGGAGTTGCTTTGCCCTGTCAAATCCTGAATATACAAGTGAAGCTGCTTTTCATCGGACCAATCATCATTCCACGGTTCCTTTGAAAAAACACTTACAAACAATTCTTCGATAATAGCAATCGCGCTTTCGTCCAGCTTTTTAAAGCAAAATCTTTCTGTTTCCACTTTCCCTCAATCCCCCTTTTCTTCCTTTTTCTTCCTGAACACAAACAGCTTGCTCAAAATATAATTCAGCACCAGCACCACGATTGTCGAGAGAATTTTCGCGCCGAATTCGTAGAAGAAGTTGTGAATTCCCGTCAAATCAACCAGCAGGAACATTATCAGTATATCCACAGCAAGCGTGAACAGGCGCGACGCAAAGAATTTCAGCGCTTCGAGAATGACAAAAGCGCCTTTTTTGCGGCTTTGGAAAACGATAATTCTGTTGGTGAGAAACGCGAAAATGTTCGCGCAAATCCACGAGAGCAAATTCGGCAAAATCGTGTTGCTGTCAACACCGAAGCCGCGCGTCAGCTCGTAAATCCACCCAAGCCACGCCGGCACGCTCTCCGCGTTTGGAAAAATTATCCTGAACAGCGCGTAGCTAAGCATTGAAATAAGCGTTGTTCCCGCGCCGAAAATCACATATAAAATTATCTCCCTGTTCTCGCTGTAAAACTCGCGCCGCCCCTCGCGCGTTTTCAGCGATTTCAATATCTCCCCGAGCTCTTTTCCTTTGATTTTCAATTCATCATCTCCGAATCTTCTTGTATTTCTTATATATTAGCATACTTTACTAAAAAATGCAATACGAAAACTGCTTTTTTTGTCAAAACTATTGACAGAAATTATTTTTTGAGGTATAATTAAAGTTGTATAGCGTAATATGATTTAGCGCTTATTATTAAAATAGGTTATTCGGCAACCAAAAACGGAGGAAAAAAACTATGTCGGATTACATCAGACGACTGCCCGTTTATCTGCTGCTGGATTGCAGCGGCTCTATGGCGGGTGAACCTATCGAGGCTGTTAAACAGGGAATTAAAACGCTTGTGTCGGAGCTTAAGGGCGACCCTCAGGCGCTTGAAACAGCGTTCCTGTCGATTATCACGTTCGACAGCTCCGCAAGACAAATAAGTCCGCTCACGGAGCTTATGGTGTTCAAGGAGCCGCAGATTTCGGCGGGAGGAGCAACCGCTCTCGGCGGCGCGCTCAAAATTCTCGCGGAGTGCGTTAAAAACGAGGTCCGCACATCTACCGCTACCCAAAAGGGCGACTGGAAGCCGCTCGTGTTCCTTATGACAGACGGCGCGCCGACCGATAATCTTGACGAGGGTATCGACGCGATTAAACAGGTGTCCGTGGGCAATATCATCGCTTGCGGCGCAGGCGCAAACGCAAATGCAAACACGCTCAAGAAAATCACAAACAATGTGCTTATGATGAACAACCTCACGGCAGGCGATATGGCGCAGTTCTTCGCGTGGGTTTCGAGCTCAATCAAGGCTTCTTCCAAGAGCATCGACGCAAAGCCCGGCGAGGCTGTCGAGCTTCCGCCGCCTCCTCAGGGATTTGTTATCGTTCCTTAATCGAATTTAGGTGAATTTATGGACAAAACCGATATCACGGGCTCTCCCGAGGTGAACGAGGAGCAGCCTTCGGTAACGATTGACGATACCGAAAACCAAAAATGCCCGAAAACAACCGCCGAAGCTCCGTCCGAGCAGCAAAAAAAGCTGTCGGACAGAGAGGTTATCGAGCATACGGCGAATTTGTGGCAATATAAGGAAATCGTTGACGACAACACGGAACAGCACTCCGAGTTTCATCAAAAGCGCACGGTTATGCCGTTCGGCGAGATTATCGGAGCAAGAGTGCGCGGGAAAATGCACAAGCGCGACGGTACAAACTGCGATGATTTCTTTGAAACCGCGGTGACGGATGACTGCTTTATCGCGGCGGTCTGCGACGGCGCGGGCTCAAAGCGACTCTCGAGAATAGGCTCGCGCGCGGCAAGCGAAACGGCGGCTGCCTTCCTCAAGGATAAGCTCGAGCGGCTTTTCTACGAGCTTCCCGCGATAAAAGACGGACTTTCGGCGGATTTGCAGTCAACCGAATTTATGGCTGCCTGCGGGAGAATAGCAACGCTTGTTCAGCAGTCCGCAAGAGAGGCTTTTTCCGCTCAACAGGGCGCGCTCGCGAAGATTGTCGATGACGAAAACTACGAGAAAGCGCTCGGCAGAAAACCCACGTTTTCCGACCTTTCCACAACATTTCTCGCGGCTGTTGTCGTGCCGCTTGTAATCGACGGCGAAAAGCGGAATTTTATGGCGTGCGTGCAAATCGGCGACGGCTGTATCTGCGCGATTGACAGCAAAGCCGACTCCTCCGCTTGCCTGAAGCTTATGGGTGAAGCGGACAGCGGAAAGTACTCGGGTGAAACCGACTTTCTCTCCGAGAAAAACACCGACCAGACGTCTCTCGCCGCGAAAACCCGCGTCAGCAGAGGTTCTTCGGATGTAATTATGCTGATGTCGGACGGCGTTGCCGATGATTATTTCCCCGCCGTGCCGAAGATGAAGCGGCTTTATCTCGACCTCGGGCTGAACGGAATTCTTCAGATGAAGGGCGAGCTTACCGCGGGCGAGGACCCCGCGCCTATCCGCTTTCACTCGGTTTCACTGAGCAGGCAGAGCGTTGCGCTTCAATACTCAAAGCAGCTGCTATCCGACGACTCAGCCGAAGCCGTGGACGCGCTCTGGGACAAACGCGAGGCGCTTCGCTGTCACTCGCTCGAGGCGTTTCGTATGAATATCGGCGACACGCCCGAGGAACGCCTTCGCGTGTGGCTCGACAACTACAACGAGCGCGGCAGCTTCGACGACAGAACGCTTGTTGTGATAAAAATAAATGACGATTAAGCGACAAACCGCGTTCAACAAGTTTTCCGAGAAAGCGCGAAATAAGCGCGATTTTCGGCAAGATTTCTCTTGATTTGGCGGGAGAACGCTTTCAACGAAGTTTTCCGGCGACAGAACGCTTGTTGTGATAAAAAATGACGATTAAAAGCAGCTTCGGGGGTAAAATATGCAAAGCGGCAGCGTGTTAAACGCCGTTCTCGACAACGGCAGCATAATTGAATATGTCTATGACGCAAACGCGCCGCGCGGCGGTATGAAGCACACCTTTTTCACACCCGACAAGCGCTTTGCGGTGCAGTTTTTCAATAATCCCGCGGATTCGCTCAACCCGCGCCTTCAAGACCGCATAAGAACCATTGTCGGCATCTATAACCCGACTCTTTCCGAAGCGGACGGCGGCGCGCTCGGCAATACCGAAAAAACCGCGGAGTATTTCAGGCAGCGCTTTTGCTGGCCTGTCGCGATTGTTCGGCAGCCCGAATTTGGCATAGTCTGCCCGACCTATCCCGCAAACTTGTTCTTCGACAGCTCCGCTTCGCTTGTCCTCAACCTCAACGGCAAGGACAAAAAATCAAACTGGTTTACGGGACGAAACCGCAAATACCTCGCGCCCGCAGAACGCGGCGATTTCAGGACAATGCTCGGCACGGCAATCAGCCTTTGCCGCTCAATCCGCAGAATGCACCAAGCGGGGCTTGCACACTCGGATTTGTCCTGCAACAACGTGCTGATTGACCCGAAAAGCGGCTCTGCCGTGGTTATCGACATCGACAGCCTTGTTGTGCCGAACAAATACGCGCCCGAGGTTGTCGGAACGCGCGGCTATATCGCGCCCGAGGTGCTCGCGACAATGGTTCTCGATTTCGGTGACCCAAACCGCGCGCTTCCTTGCGTTCAAACCGATTTGCACGCGCTTCCCGTGCTGATTTACGAATATCTGTTCTTCAGGCACCCGCTTATCGGACCGAAGATTTACTCCAACGCAAGCGCCGAGGAGGACGATTTCCTCGCGCTCGGCTCTATGGCAACGTTTATCGAAAATCCAAACGATACCTCAAACCGCCCGCCCGACCTCAGCGTTACGATACAATCGCTGTCGAGGGGCTTG
>CAMEQX010000112.1 GCA_945933905.1 uncultured Clostridia bacterium | reverse complement strand
GAGGGACAGACAAAGGGCAAGCTCGGAAATCCCGAGGTTCAGCCCGCGGTCTATAAGGTTGCCACGGAGCAGCTCACCTATTATTTCGAGGAACACCCCGAAACTGCGCAGATTATTATGAATAAGGCGATAAACTCGCAGGCTGCGCGTGACGCCGCGAAAAAGGCTATGGACGCGAAGAGAAAGTCTGCGATGGACTCAAACGGTTTGCCGGGAAAACTCGCGGACTGCTCCGATACCGACCCTACGCACACCGAAATTTACATCGTCGAGGGAGATTCGGCGGGCGGTTCTGCAAAAGAGGGCAGAGACAGACGTTTTCAGGCTATTCTTTCACTTTGGGGCAAAATGCTGAACGTTGAAAAGGCGCGCGCGGACAAGATTTACGGAAACGAAAAGCTTTCTCCCGTTGTAAAAGCGCTCGGAACAGGTATTGCTGAGGATTTTGATATAACAAAGCTGCGCTATGGCAGAGTTATTATAATGGCAGATGCCGATGTTGACGGTCTGCATATCAGAACGCTTATGCTCACGTTCTTTTTCAGATTTATGCGCCCGCTGCTCGAGCAAGGTCACGTTTATATCGCGCAGCCGCCGCTGTTTAAGGTGTCGCGCGGAAAACAGGTTCGCTATGCGTTTTCCGATGAAGAACGCGATGAATATATCGCGCTGCTCGGAGCGGACGGCGGAAAAACCGATGTTCAGCGGTATAAAGGTCTTGGTGAGATGGACCCCGCGCAGCTCTGGGAAACCACAATGAACCCCGAAACCCGCACAATGCTGCGTGTTTCCGTTGAGGACGCAGCAAAGGCTGACGAGATTATGACAATTCTTATGGGCGATAAGGTTGAGCCGCGCAGACAGTTTATCGAAACAAACGCGAAGCTCGCGAAAAATCTTGATGTTTAACGAGGTGATTGATATTACTAACGGATTGCTTCCCGATTTGAAAGCCGAGGAGCTTGAAAAGAAGGAAAAAACAAAAAAACAGCAGAAAATCATCGCCGAGTTTTCCTACGACAACTCCCTTGAAGAAACTGATGACGCTATGAAAACCTTTCAGAAGAGTTTTTCTTCAAAACGGGGAAAGCTTTCGATTTTCGCGTATTCTCTGCTTGGAGCAGCTTCGATTGCCGCGATTGTGTTAAATCCTACGCAGTTTGTGCTGTATTTCGCGCTGTTGTTTTGCGCGCTCGGGCTGTTTTATACGCTCACGGAAAAAAAGCGTATGAGGAAAAAGGTTATCGAAACGCTCAGTAGAATGAGCCCCGAGGATTATCACTGCAAGATTTTCGACAACAGAATTGAGATAGAAACCGTGATAAAGACGCTTGAAAACTCAGAGAAAACGGCTGAAGAGGACGCGGAAAATGTGGATTTTTTACAAAGCAGTGAAAATAAAGAAGATGAGCCGATAAAATCGGTTTTCAGGTTCGGAGAAGATATGCTGGATTTTCTCGAGAGCGATATGTCGCTGCTCTTGATTTTGGCGAGAAGGCAGATTTACTGCTTCCCGAAGCGCTGTCTTTCCGATGAACAGCAAAGTACAATCCGCGATTTCCTTACGAAAAAGCTCTCTGCTTTGAATTTTTGACGGTAAACAGGAGGAATAATGGACGTAGATTTCAGCTTGGAAAAGCTCCACAATATAGACCTTGAGGAAACGATGAAGCGCTCCTTCATCGAATACTCGATGGCGGTTATTACTTCAAGAGCGCTCCCCGACGTGCGCGACGGCTTTAAACCCGTTCACCGCAGAATTATTTACACGATGAACGACGCGGGAAATACCGCGGACAAGCCGTTCAGAAAATGCGCTTATACCGTCGGAGAGGTTCTCGGTAAATATCACCCGCACGGCGACGCTTCCGTTTATGACGCGCTTGTTCGTCTTGCGCAGACGTTTTCTATGCGCTATCCGCTGATTGACGGTCACGGAAACTTCGGTTCAATCGACGGCGACGCTGCCGCTGCTTACCGTTATACAGAGGCGCGTTTGTCAAAAATCGCGAACGAGATGGTGTCCGATATCAACAAAAAGGTTGTTGATTATCAGACGAACTATGACGACAAGCTGCTTGAACCCGTGGTTTTGCCGTCAAGATTTCCGAATTTGCTTGTAAACGGCTCAAACGGTATCGCTGTCGGAATGGCGACAAATATTCCTCCGCATAATCTCAACGAGGTTATTGACGGACTTCTTCTGCTTATCGACAACCCCGAAGCTTCGGTTGAGGAACTGATGACCTGTATCAAAGGTCCCGATTTCCCCACGGGCGGCATAATTATGGGCTTTAGCGGAATTCGCTCGGCTTATTATACGGGACGCGGGAAGATTATTCTTCGCGGAAAGGCGGATATTGTCGAGGAAAACAGCCACACGAGAATTATCATAAGCGAAATTCCTTATATGGTGAACAAGGCAAGATTGTACGCGAATATCTGCGAGCTTGTCCGCGATAAGCGCGTTGAAGGAATTTCAACCGTGCGTGACGAGTCCGACCGCGACGGTATGAGACTTGTCGTTGAGCTCAAGCGCGACGCTAACGCAAACGTTGTTTTAAATAAGCTCTACACCTACACGCAGCTTCAGGATACCGTCGGCGTTATTATGATTGCGCTTGTAAACGGCGAGCCGAAAACGCTTACGCTGAAGGAAATGCTCACGCATTATCTCAATCATCAGGTTGATGTTGTCACAAGAAGAACGAAATTTGACCTCGACAAAGCAAAAGAGCGCGAGCATTTGCTTGAGGGATTTTTGATTGCGATTGACTTTATCGATGAGGTTATCGCTATTCTGAGAAGCTCAAAAACCATTCAAGAGGGCAAAGAGCGCCTGATTGAACGCTTTCAGAATATTGACGTGTCAAAAACGGGATTTTTCTCGGCGCACACCTACTCGCTTTCCGAGGAGCAGGCTGACGCTATCGTTCAGATGAGACTCGGCGCGCTGACCGGTATGGAAAGAAGCAAGATTGAGGACGAGCTCCTTGAAAAGCGCGAGATTATCAAGAATATGGAAGAGCTGCTTTCGGATAACGTAAAGATGCTTCATCTTATCGGCGACGAGCTGTCGGTTATCAAGAAGAAGTTCGGTGACGAGAGAAGAACTGCGATTGAGCCCGTAAGCGGCGAGGTTGATATCGAGGACTTAATTCCCGAGGAAGACTGCGTTGTTACTTTCACGAATATGGGTTATATCAAGCGCCAGCCCGCAGAAGTTTACAATATCCAAAAGCGCGGCGGACGCGGCGTTTCGGGAATGAAGCAGCGTGACGAGGATTTCGTGGACAGTATGTTTATCTCCTCAAGCCACGAAAATATCCTCTTTATCACGAATAAGGGCAATATGTTCCGCCTGAAATGCTACCAAGTGCCCGAGGGCAGTAAGCAGTCGCGCGGTATGAATATCGTGAATTTGCTTCAGTTGTCCGAGGATGAAAAGGTTGCCGCGATGATGACCACGATGGATTTCGCGGACAATAAATTCTTCATCTGCCTCACGAAAAACGGTCTTGTTAAGCGCACGAGGCTGTCCGAGTTCAAGAACGTGAGAAAAGGCGGCTTGAGGGCGATTTCGCTCAATGACGGCGACGAGATTGCCGGCGGATTTTTGACCGAGGGCGACTGCACCGTTATGGCGGCGACGCGAAACGGCTTTGCTATTCGCTTTGACGAGAACGATATTCGCGTTATGGGAAGAACCGCGCGCGGTGTTCGTGCGATAAAGCTGCGCGAGGACGACTTTATTGTCGGCGCAACCAAGATTTTCGACGAGAACGCGACAGTCCTCACCGTAACCGACAAGGGTATGGGCAGAAGATGCGCGGCTTCGAGCTATCGTCTGCAAAGGCGCGGCGGAATGGGCTTGAAGAATTACCCCGTGAGCGAGGAAAAGGGCGCGGTTATCGGTATCCGCACGCTCGGTCCCGATGATGATGTAATTCTCATAAGCGCGGACGGCGTTTTGATTAGAATTCGCGCGAATGATTTGCGAGTTATGGGAAGAACCGCTTCGGGTGTACGCGTAATGAGGCTTGGCGCGACAGACCGCGTTGCCACATTCAGCAGAACTCCTCACGATGACACGGAGGAAACCGAGGAGGTCGAGAAGGCTTCCGACGAGGAGGTTGCGGCTTCGCTTGCCGAGGACGCGGCTGAGGTTATCGAGCCGGACGAGCCTGTTGATGATGAAGAAGAAAGCGGAGAGGACAGCTCCGAGAGTTAAACGAAAAAATTTTCCCGAGCCACGCGTTCGGGAAAAGTTTTGTGAAAAAATGTTCCTCGTGGAACAATAACGGAGAGAAAATGAATTATACTTTGGAAGAATACGATGTTTGCGTGATAGGAGCGGGGCACGCGGGCTGCGAAGCGGCTTTGGCGGCGGCTCGGCTGGGACTGAAAACCGCGATTTTCACGCTTTCACTCGACTGTATCGCGAATATGCCGTGCAATCCGTGCATCGGCGGCTCGGCGAAGGGACAGATTGTCTGCGAGATTGACGCGCTCGGCGGTGAAATGGGCAGGGCAGCGGACGCAACCTTTATTCAGTCGCGGATTTTGAACAGGGGAAAAGGCCCTGCGGTTCATAGTCTGCGCGTGCAGTCCGACCGTGTGAAATATCACGCTTATATGAAGCAAGCGCTTGAAAATCAGGAAAATCTGTTTATCAAACAGGGCGAGGTGACGGCGGTTGATGTCGAGGACGGGACAATCACGGCAGTGCGGACAAAACTCGGCGCAATCTATCCGTGCAAGGCGGCGATTATCACAACCGGTACTTATTTGAATGGCAAAATTCACATCGGCGAGCTGAATTACGCGGCGGGACCGGATAACGTTCTCCCGTCAACCGAGCTTACCGAGTGCCTTAAAAATCTCGGGCTGTCGATGAGGCGGTTTAAAACGGGCACTCCCGCGCGCGTTCATCGGCGGTCGGTTGACTTTTCGGTGATGGAGAAGCAAAGCGGCGATGATGAGATTATGCCGTTTTCTTTCGACAATACTGCCGAGATGAAAAATCAGGCGGACTGCTGGGTGACCTACACGAACGCTGAAACTCACAGGATAATTCTCGAAAATCTAGACCGTTCGCCGCTGTATTCGGGACGGATTGAGGGCGTTGGACCGCGGTATTGCCCGAGTATCGAGGACAAAATCGTGCGTTTTCGCGACAAGGAGCGGCACCAGCTTTTCGTTGAGCCGATGGGACTTGACACGGACGAGTGCTACCTTCAGGGAATGTCCAGCTCGCTGCCCGAGGACGTGCAAATCAAGTTTTTGCGGACGATAAAGGGTTTGGAAAATGTTGAGATAATGCGACCCGCGTATGCAATCGAGTACGACTGCTGCGACCCGCTGGAGCTTTTGCCGACGCTGGAGTTCAAGAAAATCAGCGGGCTGTACGGCGCGGGAC
>CAMEQX010000111.1 GCA_945933905.1 uncultured Clostridia bacterium | reverse complement strand
ATTTCGGAAATCCGACTAGGATTAACAGACGCAGTTTTGTTTGCCGAAATCAATATTGATTTCGGAAATCCGACTAGGATTAACAGACGCAGTTTTGTTTGCCGAAATCAATAAACGCTCGCGGAATTTTTCCCGTGAGTGCTGAACCCTGCCGCCAGAACGGCAGACCGAAAAGCGAGAAGCCCACAGAGTACCCCCCGATATGCAAGGACTGTTTTCTGAAACACTTTGACATCGGACAACCCCATTTATAAACAAATTATTCCCGAAATGGTGATTTTGGCGGGAAAACATCACAAGAGGAACGCCGAAGCCGCTCCCGAATTGTCAAGATTTGTCAAGGTTTCATTTAGGGAAATGCTATTAAATGCTATGGTGTGGGCTAGAGCGCGGGCGGGCTGTTATGCTTACTTTTGCTAACGTTCGCCGAGGATATATGCCGCGAAAACCTCGTTATTTTCAATCACTTTGTAATAGAAAGTGTTATAATTTATAACAAAATCGTTAGAAAACCGCTCGAAAATGCCTAGACAATGAGAGAGCGGCACAGAGGACGGGGGCGGGCTGGAGTGGCACGTTTTCCCTAAATGTTGAAGCTGCTCTTTTTTTAAGGCTCGGCGTTCTCGCTCCATATACAAGTGAACAGAAAAACTTGTTAAAACCTGTTATTCGCGCACGCGAGAGCCAAAAACCCCATAAAACCTAGTATTCGCACACGCGCGCGGCAGAGTGGCACTTCCACCCGAGTGGAAGCGCGCCCGTATCACGAGAACCTGAAAAAACCTGAACAGTGCGCCCGAAATAGCGGCAAATCGGGCAAAATCAGCCGATAAAAGGGAGCGCGTCACAGTCGAAGCCGCAAAGTGTGACTGCCGAGCCCAGAACAGAAGCCGCTCAAATGCTAGGAAATGCTAGGGTATTTTCACTATATCAAGGGTGGCGTGAAATTGTACGCCAAAAAAAGCCTGTAAAAGAAAGCCTTTGCCCACAGACCACCAGAGCCGCAAAACCTCGAAAAATGGCCAAAGGGGGGGTGACTTGGCGAAGCAACTTTTTTGTGGCTTTACAATGGGGGTAAGTGTTTTAGGTAGACAAAATAGGTAGACATTTTTGAAATGCCACAAAGCGCATTACAATGCGGGTTCGCGGATTTTGGTAGACAATAGGTAGACATTTTTCAGCGAGTTTTTGAGTGCCTACAAATCGCATAACAGTGCGGGTCCGCGGGGTGTAGGTAGACAAAGTAGACAAAATATTTACTATTATTCGCGTGGAAAATTTTTTAAGCGTGAAATAACACTATATTCTAGTGTGTATATATTTTATAATATATATAGTAATTTCAAAAAAGTTGTCTACTTTGTCTACCTTGTGGGCTTAACCCGCATTGTAGAGCCAAATTCTTGGTAGACAAAATTCAAGACGTTTTGTCTACCTCTTTTTCGGCAACACTCGGCAAACCGCTCCACAAAGCCAAATTCAAGCATTTTTCTCCCGAGAAATTTTGTCTACCTATTTTGTCTACCTTTTGCCCGAGCAGCGCCTCTTATTGTGGTTATTGCACTAAATGCAAGTGTTGATACCGCGTTTTTGCTAACACTTAAAACAAGTGTTTATTATCGGCGTTTGCCACTTGTTTCAAGTGTTATGACATACCACCTGTTTCAAGTGCCGTGCCTTGTGGATATCGTAAAAAAGGGGGGCTAGGTTGGCGCGCAACAATATAGCTATACTCAATAGCCGTATTGCTAGGCAAAACGGCGGGAGCGCTCGCGCGTTTCACGCTAGCCGCGTTGTAAGCGCGTTTTTGCCGTTGTGGTGAAACTATACCACTAAAGGCGTAAAACGCAGCACAGGCGATTGTGGCGCGTGTGAGAGGGGTTCGCCGAAAAGCCGAATACCCCGTGCATTATTGACCGCCCCCAAAAGCAAAGCCGAGCGGCTCACCCGTTAAGGAATAAGCCGCTCGCGATTATTTTACCGGTTGGAACTCACAACAGCGATTTACTGCACGTGGAGTTCTTTTTTGAGCCCGTTCTGCAACACCTGTGAGAAGTTCACGCCTTGCTTTACCGCCATATCGTTAAGCCAAGCGGGAATAGTGAGCGTTTTCTTGACCGCTTTGTTAAAGTGGGATTTAGCGTATTCCTCAACGTCCACCGATACCAGATTGACAAATGCGCTCTTGTATTCATCATATTCGGCGTTGACATCAACAGAAGCCAAATCTGACGGAGCGGCAGGCGTTTCACCGTCCAGCTTTGCGGAATAAAGATAACCCGCGAGGCAGTCAACAGCATTTTCCAAAGCTTCGGGGAGAGTGCTCCCACAAGTCGCGAGGTGGTTCAAATCGGGAAAAATTACGGAATAACCGCCCTCTTTTTCCTCGTAGAAACAAGCAGGATAAACAGACAACATAATATTTTCCTTTCTTTAGTACGGCAGGTTTGGGGGCTTATTTCAGCCCCGCCTGCTTGAGTATTGAGTTCGCTGTGCCTTTTGGAATATCGCCCTTATGGTTCGGCACTGTAACCTTTCCGGGCTTGTTAGGGTTCGTGTACTGAAAGTGTGAGCCTCTGACCTCTTTCAGCTCCCAACCATCAGCTTTGAGTAGTTTTTCCAACTCTTTAAACGTCATTCGCCTAACCCCCTTACACTTAATATTATATCACATAATACGTGTTTTGTCAATACGTATTATAGCAAAATCCATAAAAATTTTTCGCTTTCAACTGCAAAACACCACAACCGTAAATCAGCTCCCTACAAGCTCCGGATAAAGTGCAGAACAAGTCGAGCGGCTTACTCCTCGTGGAATAAACCGCTCGCTTTTTATTCGCTGGGTTCGCCGCCGAGTACTAACCAGAGCGGTTAGTGCTGTCAACGAAATTTGACGGACGTTATTCGCCTTCGGAGTTGCTCACGTCTGAGTAATATGAGCACTTTATACAAGGGAGTCCTTTGTATAGCTCAAATCCCTGATAATGTTTACAGCCTGTACACATATCCCTATAAATTACAGCATCATTATCAGGGCATTCGTCCTTATCCATAGCCAAAAGTTCAGTATTATTCATTATTATTTCCTCCTATAATTCAATTTCCTCGCCTGTATCGGCTTTGTATCGGCTCTGTATTGCGTTCTTAATGTAGCCGTTTATGCTTTCCCCGCTTACCTTTGCCGCTTCTTGTAGGCTTTGTTTTGCGCCTTTTTTGACAGTTAGATTTATTCGGTCGCAGTTTTCAGCCTGCCACTTGTTTTTATATTCGGTTTTGCCAGCCATTATCACCGCTCCTTTCACATTTTGTAGGAATGTTATTCCCCAATGATATTATAACACCTTTAACCATCTTGCACAAGATACAGATTACACAATAATCTTGTGCAAGATTTGTATATATTGTACATTGACATCGTGCGCACGATATGCTATAATATAATCAAGCTCAACAGAGCAAAACCAAATGAAAGGAAGTTACACGATGAAAAGCAAAAGGAACTCGCTCGTGTGCATAATCGCAAACCACTTGCACAAGCAGGGAATGAGCCGCTCGGCAGCTATGGTTCAAGCGTGGATAACAGTCAAGCTCCGCCGCATTGAAACAAAAACAGCAGGCGTTACTCACGGCAACAGGCAGAAACTCCTCGCACGCCTCACGAGATACGCGCCCGAGGACATCACAATTCAACTCCAGCGCGAGAAGAACAACCCCGCCGATGAGAACGCTGTTCAAGTTGTCGCTGCGGTTATTGATTTCGGCAAGCCGACTTGTTCTAAAGAGATAAATTTTGTTTTCCGAAATCAATTGGGGAAAGGCTCGGCGGTTATGGGCTACTTAAACAGGCAGCTCGCCGCTGCGATTGCTCCCCTTTTGGACAAGGGCAAGCGCGTTGTAAGCGCGTTTAAAGCAATTACGGGCGGCGAGGAGTATTTCCTCAACTACGGCTTGAATATCAGTATCGCCGTATAAAGAGAAAGCCCTTGCAGAGGCGAACTGCAAAGGCTGTCAAGTGGGCGGAGCGTGGTTATTGATTTCGGCAAGCCAACTCGTTCTAAAGAGATAAGTCTTGTTTTCCGAAATCAATTGCCACAAATCCAAAGATATTATACCACATTCCCGCTCAAAAGTCAAGTAAAAAGGAGTATTTGAATTATGGAATTTGATTTTGACCTTGAAAATTGCCAAGTAGAGCTGGAGCGCGTGCGCGACCTATTGACGATAGTTATAGAGTTTATGGACGAAGAACTGCCTGCAAAGCCCGAGTTTGATTATGAAACGGTGCTTTTCGCAAGACGGGCGGGGACGTTCGGGAGCGTGATTGAAGCCGCATTTGGCAAAACAGACGCGATTATTCAAAGTATAGATAAATCAATCAACGACTTTTACCACAAGGGCAAAGCCGAAAAAGAAAAGCCGAGCGGCAAAGCAAAGGAAAGGACGGTTGAACAATGAACCTCGATTATGATTTTGAAACCGCTATTGTAGAGCTGGAGCGGGTTTGCGATTTGCTCGGAATGCACCTTGAATTTGCCGAAGAATGCCCGCGGGGAGATGTGGCAGAAATCAACGGAACGAAAGCCGCGATATTCGCCAGCCGAGTAGAGCGGCGCGAAGCCCTTATAACCGCGGCTTATGAAAAGATTGAAGCAATAGCCAAAGGCATAGGCGCGGCGGTAAACGAGTATTACAGCCGAATTTCAGCCGATAGAAAGGAGCTTGAACAATGAGCGCAGATGTAGCGGAATTGATTTTTGATACGTTTGTATCGGGTGCAGGCAAAGCAAATGAGCTTTACAAGCCGCTCGTGAGCTTTGATGAATGCGACAAAAGACTTCAACGTGCTTATGAACGGCGCGGCTTCACCCTCGAACAGCAAAGCCACTTTGACGATATAATCGGGGATATGACATACAAAGCAGAACAGCACGGGTTCGAGCAAGGCTTAAAACTCGGCTTGCGGCTCGCCGCCGAGGCATTATGTTCACGCGAAGAGGCTTGACAATTTCGGGGTGATATGATATAATACAAGTGAGGCATTCCTCTGCTATTCTGGCGGGGGGGTGCCTCTTTTTTGCTGTCAAAGCCGCTCCAAACGCGCTAGGAGCGGTTTGTTTTATCGGACAGGGGAAAATACCCCTCACCTTAACGCTGCCCACACAGCGCATTTTCGCGCCGAGAAAACAGCACCCCGCAGCTCCCCTCTCGGCAGCCAAAAACCGCCGATTTTTAGTGCGCTATGAGTGCGCCATTAGTGCGCCATTTGCACTAAATTTCACGAAATAAGACTTGATGAAATTAAACAAAACCGCTCCTAAAACCGCATTATAAAGGCATTTGCTAAACGTTACCAAACGCGGCAAAACGTTTCTTCCGCCATTCGTAATGCGCAGGTCGGGGGTTCGAGTCCGTTCACCAGCTCCACAGA
>CAMEQX010000110.1 GCA_945933905.1 uncultured Clostridia bacterium | reverse complement strand
AGCCGCGCAGAAGCTCTATGTAATGCTTTTGGTCAGCCCACGGAGAGTCGGTTGCAAAGAGAATTTTCTCCGCGCCGTGCTTTTCGATGATTTTTTTCGCAACCTCGGGATAGCGGTCGAGAACAACCGCGGTGTCAAAATAAACGGGCTTTCCGCAGAGCTTTTCGAGAACCTCTTCGCCGAGGTCACAACCGCCTAAGTGCGCTAAAATCAGCTTGTCGTCGATAATGCCGCTCAGCTTGTCCAAGACCTCAAGCACCATATCCGGCGTGCAGTGAACGTCGTTCGGGTAGCCGACGTCAATTCCCGCGTGAGTTACCGTGTAAAGTCCGCGTTTCGCCGCGCCCTCGAGTATCTTCAGCACGCGCGCGTCATTGAAACGGACGTCCTGATAATCGGGGTGAATTTTGACGCCGAAAAGCCCCGCGTTCTTGACAAAATCGAGAACTTCATCGATATTTTCGCAGTCGGGGTGAATTGCGCCCGCGTATATTATCCCGTCTTTTCCGTTAAGCTCAGCGGCAAGGCGGTTGATAGACTCAACCTGGCGCGGGACAGTCGCCACGGGCAAAATCACCGAGTAATCAACTCCCGAGCGCTTCATACTCTCTTTCAGCGAAGAAAGCGTGCCCTCGCGAAACGGCTTTACATTGCCCTTTTCGGCAAGATACGCGATTGTCTGAGCCGCGATTTTATCGGGGAATGTATGGGTGTGAAAATCAACTATCATTTCAAATCTCCTTGTGTTTAGTAATTTATCAATTTAAATTATAACACATTCAGACAGATTTTTCAATAGTTAATAAGCGGTTGGTATAACCGTTTTGAAAGGATACATAAATTTATGGAAACTATGATTATTACGGGCGCGTTTCTCGTGCTTTTCTTCGCCGTGATGATTTTCATTGGCGTAAGAAGCCGCAAGCACGCCTCGGATGTAAACGGCTTTGTCCTCGGCTCACGGTCTGTTGGACCGTGGCTCTCGGCGTTTGCTTACGGCACGTCCTACTTCTCCGCCGTAATCTTCGTCGGCTACGCGGGACAATTCGGCTGGAATTTCGGCGTTGCTTCAACGTGGATAGGCTTGGGAAACGCCTTCATCGGCTCGCTGCTCGCGTGGTGCATTCTCGGCAGAAGAACCCGCATTATGACGCAGCATCTCTCCAGCAAGACAATGCCCGATTTCTTCGGCGCGCGCTATAAATCGAAGAAGCTCAAAATCGCCGCTTCGATTATCACGTTCGTGTTCCTCATTCCTTACACCGCTTCGCTCTACAACGGTCTTTCAAGACTGTTTGCGATGGCGTTTAACGGAATTGACTACACGATTTGCGTGCTTGTTATGGCGGTTCTCACGGGTATTTACGTCATCATCGGCGGCTATATGGCAACCGCTTGGAACGACTTTATTCAGGGTATGATTATGCTTATCGGCATTATCGCGGTTATCGGCGCTGTCCTCAACGACAACGGCGGTCTGGAAACGGCTATGCAGTCCCTCGCGGCTGTTGAAGGCGAGGCAGGCTGGGAGGGCGCATATTCCTCCTTCCTCGGTCCGAACCCGCTGTTCTTGCTGTTTGTCGTGCTGCTCACGTCACTCGGTACTTGGGGACTTCCGCAGATGGTCGGCAAGTTCTACGCAATCAAAAACGAAGACTCCATCAAAAAAGGCACCGTTATCTCCACGATTTTCGCGATTATCGTTGCGGGCGGCTGCTACTTCCTCGGCGGCTTCGGCAGACTTTATGACGTTGACGTAAAGGCAAACGGCTTCGACGCGGTTATCCCGCAGATGCTCTCAACGCTCTCGCCCGTTATCATCGGTCTTGTAATCGTACTGGTACTCTCGGCTTCGATGTCAACGCTTTCCTCGCTTGTCCTCACAAGCGGCTCTTCGATTACGCTTGACCTTATCGAACCGCTCAGCAAGAAAAAGTTTGAAGAAAAGAAGAAGATGCTGATTATCCGCATTTTCATCGTGATTTTCATAGCAATCTCCGCAGCAATCGCAATCGTTCAGGCGAAGAGCAAGAATATGTTTATCGCGCAAATGATGGGCGTTTCGTGGGGAGCGCTTGCGGGTGCTTTCCTTGCGCCGTTCCTCTACGGACTTTACTGGAAAAAGACAACAAAAGCTGCGGTTGCTTCGTCGTTTGTATTCGGCGTGGGACTTGAGATTGTACAGCTTTTGGTGTCGCTCGGAGTGCTTGATGTAAAGGGAATTCCCGTGCTTTCGTTCGTGTTTACAAACTCGCTCTATTCGGGCGTTTTCGCGATGGTCGGCGGTATCATCATTATCCCGATTGTCAGCCTGCTCACGCAGAAAACCCGCCCCGAAAACGCGGAGGAAATGTTTACCTGCTATACCAAAACCAAGACAGTTGAAGTTACCGACAGTCTTGGCGATGATGAAAAATAATCTAAGGAGAATTTGCAATGAAGAAAATGATGCTCGGAAACGAGGCAGCGGCTCGCGGTCTTTACGAAGCGGGTGTTCGGGTGGTTTCGTCTTACCCCGGAACGCCCTCAACCGAAATTACCGAATACGCCGCGAAGTATGACGAAATGTACTGCGAATGGGCGCCCAACGAAAAGGTTGCCACGGAGGTCGCTTTTGGCGCGTCGCTGAGAGGTGCGCGCTCGGCTTGCGCGATGAAGCACGTTGGCTTGAACGTTGCCGCAGACCCGCTTTTCACGCTCTCTTACACCGGCGTAAACGGCGGAATGGTGCTGTTTGTCGCGGACGACCCCGCGATGCACTCCTCGCAGAATGAACAGGATTCCCGCCACTACGCAATCGCTGCGAAAGTGCCGATGCTTGAGCCCGCGGACTCCGTTGAAGCGAAGGATTTCGTCAAGGAAGCATACGAGATTTCCGAGAAATTCGACACGCCGGTTATCGTGAGAATGTGCACGAGAATTGCTCACTGTCAAAACGCTGTTGAGCTTGAGGACAGGAAGGAAATCCCTGTTCCCGAATATCAGAAAAACCCGCAGAAGTACATAATGGCGCCCGCAAACGCGATTAAACGTCATCCGTTTGTTGAGGAGCGCACAAGAAAACTCGTTGAATTCGGCGAAACTTCCCCGCTCAACCGCGTTGAAAAGGGCGCTTCGGGCGAGATGGGAATTATCTGCGCGGGTACTTGCTATCAGTATGTTAAAGAGGTTTTCGGGGACAAGGTTTCCGTGCTGAAACTCGGTCTTGTTAACCCGCTTCCCGAGAAGCTTATCCGCGATTTTGCCGCTTCGGTTGACAAGGTTTATGTTATCGAGGAGCTTGACGGAATTATCGAACAGCACTTGAATAATCTCGGAGTTGCGTGCGTTGGAAAGGAGCTTTTCTCGGCAATCGGAGAGTTCAATCAGGCGACAATCCGCGCGGCTTTCGGTATCGAGCAGCCAAAGTCCGTTGCCGCAGATACGCCTATTCCCGTGCGCCCGCCTGTAATGTGCGCAGGCTGCCCGCACCGCGGACTTTTCTACACGCTCGCGAAGAACAAAATCACCGCGCTCGGCGATATCGGCTGCTATACGCTCGGAAGCGCAGCGCCGCTGTTTGCGCTTGATTCTACACTTTGTATGGGAGCTTCGATTTCCGGTCTGCACGGCTTTAACAAGGTCGGCGGCGCGGAGTCCGAGAAAAACACCGTCTGCGTTATCGGCGACTCGACCTTTATGCACTCGGGTATGACGGGACTTGTTGACATCGCGTACAACGGCTCAAATTCAACCGTAATCATCGTGGACAACTCCATCACCGGTATGACGGGACATCAGCAAAACCCCACAACCGGCTACAATATCAAGGGCGACCCCGCTGCCGCTGTCAATCTCGAGGCGCTTTGTCACGCAATCGGTATCAAGAGAGTGCGCGTTGTTGACCCGTATGATTTGAAGCAGTGCGAGGACGCAATTAAAGAAGAGCTTGCCGTTGCAGAGCCCTCGGTTATCATCTCGCGCAGACCTTGTATGCTGCTCAAATACGTTAAACCCAAGCCCGCTCTCAAAATCAACCCCGACAAGTGCGTGGGCTGCAAGATGTGTATGAAGCTCGGCTGTCCCGCTATCAGCATCAAGGACAAGAAAGCGGTTATCGACGCGACGCAGTGCGTTGGCTGCGCAGTTTGCGAGCAGCTTTGCAAGACAAACGCGATTGAGGCTTGACGAGGGAGGTTTGTGAAAATGGAAACTAAAAATGTTATGATAGTCGGAGTTGGCGGTCAGGGAAGCCTTCTCGCAAGCAAGCTCCTCGGATTTCTTCTGACGGAGGAAGGCTATGACGTTAAGGTAAGCGAGGTTCACGGAATGAGCCAGCGCGGCGGCTCGGTTGTCACCTACGTTCGTTTCGGCGACAAGGTTTACTCGCCCGTGGTAGCGGCGGGTGAAGCGGATTTCATCGTGTCCTTCGAGAAAATCGAGGCTGCGCGCTACGCTTCTTGCCTGAAAGACGGCGGAAAAATCGTCGTGAATATCCAGCAGATTGACCCGATG
Organism: uncultured Clostridia bacterium; assembly: GCA_945933905.1. Taxonomy (GTDB): domain Bacteria; phylum Bacillota; class Clostridia; order Oscillospirales; family Ruminococcaceae; genus CAG-115. Next base: position 962 of record CAMEQX010000110.1, on the reverse strand, counting down.
CCTGTCATCACGGGCGCTGCGGAATATCCCGAAAATGTTCTCGAGGAACTCAAGGCAAAGGGCGTTTTCGTTGATGAAATCGACGCGCTTTCTCTCGCAACAGACGCGGGCAGCGCGAAAGCTGTCAACATCGTTCTTATGGGAAGACTTGCGAAATATTTCGATATCGCAAAGGAAAAGTGGATTGCGGCAATCGAAAAGCTTGTTAAACCGCAGTTTGTCGAGATTAACAAAAAAGCGTTCGAGCTTGGCTATTCTATGTGATTTTTCGCTTTATGAAGCGATATTAAGGAGGTAAAAAAGCAAATGCCAAATTACTACCAGCCGGAAATTGAAACGGCGTCCCGCGAGAAAATTCTCGAAATCCAGAACGAGAAAATCGTAAAGCAGGTTCGCCACGTTTACGACAACGTGAAGTACTACCGTGTCCTTATGGACGCAAAGGGCGTAAAACCCGAGGATATCAAGAGCGTTGACGATATCAAAAAGCTCCCCTTCCTCACGAAAGACGACCTTCGCAAAGCTTATCCCTACGGCTTGCTCGGAACGGATTTGAAGGACTGCGTTCGCATTCAGTCAACCTCGGGCACCACAGGCAAGCGCGTTGTCGCTTTCTACACACAGCACGATATCGACCTCTGGGAAGAGTGCTGCGCGAGAGCAATCGTTGCTGCGGGCGGCACAAACGAGGACGTTTGTCAGGTTTGCTACGGCTACGGTCTTTTCACAGGCGGTCCCGGTCTTAACGGCGGTTCGCATAAGGTCGGCTGCCTCACGCTTCCGATGTCGTCGGGCAACACCGAGCGTCAAATTCAGTTTATGATGGATTTGGGAGCTACCATTCTCTGCTGCACACCTTCTTATGCGTCTTATCTCGGCGAGTCGCTTGCCGAAGCAGGCTACAAGCCCGAGGACAACAAGCTCAAGGCGGGTATTTTCGGCGCGGAGCCTTGGACGGAAGA
>CAMEQX010000109.1 GCA_945933905.1 uncultured Clostridia bacterium | reverse complement strand
GTGTCGGCTCTTGGGGCAGCCCATCGGACGTCCTGTCCGCGAGGCTGCCCTTGATTGCCGACATCCGTGTCGGCTCTTGGGGCAGCCCATCGGACGTCCTGTCCGCGAGGCTGCCCTTGATATCGTTCACTTGTTATCACCTTCTTTGCAAAGAAAAAGCACCCTAAGGACCGGTGTATTAAACAGAAAACCGCCCCGATTGCTCGAAGCGGTCAGATAATCGGCTGTTTGGCAGGCGTAGCACTCTCCTGCATCTCTCGGGTTTCCCCTGTCGGTACCATCGGCGTGTGGTTGCTACGAAATTTACCACCTCAAACAGCCTACTGTATCTTATCTACATTATAGCATAATTATTCCGTTTTGTCAAGATTTTTCTTCACATAAATCGGAGTATTGTTTCGCAAACGCTGTTCAAAACGCCTGTTGTTTTCGCCAATTACGGTTAGAATGGAATTCTTGTAGTTTGGATTATCGCCTTCAACCACTAACCGCAAAACAATATTAACGTTTTTTTCGTGTTCAAAAAAACGCTTGCACACGATAGCCGTATTCGTGGGGGCATCTTTGAAAATATAATCGGGGTCGCTTAAAATTGTCCCGAACAATCTGTGGTATTTGTCGTAGAACTCTTGACCTCTTCGGTCAATAATATGTCCCATTCGTTCATCTGTTAAAATAACCTCATCGGTGAGTATATCATCGCTAACACACTTAAAGATATCGAGGTTAATTTTCCCTATGTAATGCACATCATCATCCGCCGTTCTGTTGTCGTTGCCTTTTATTATACCACTATCCCCACCCGTTGTCAAGGTCTGAACAGCGTTTTTCTTCTCACTTGTCGGCGAAACAGGAACAGGCTTTCCGCTCGGAACATCAATCTCTGCGCCGCCCTTGCTTTCAAGTTTCGGCTGCTCCCTACCCTCGACATATTTCGCATACCACCACTCATACTCGAGCTCTTCCGCCTTGAAATCCGAGAGGTCGTCATCGGGGTCGAACGCGATTGTTGTACAGCGGCAGTTCGGGTGCAGGGGCGGGAAATTCACGCCGAATTGCTTGTCGGAGAGCTTAATCCGCTTGCCGTCCATAGCGCCGCAGACCTCGCAGGTTCGCTCCCCGAGGCTCGCCATAAACTCGTATTCCTCGAAGCCGCACTCGTTGTAAGCGTCAAGCTCGGCGGTGTTGTGAACGTTGTCATTTTTCAGACGCTTGATTTGCCGGGTCAAAAAATGGTATTCCGATTATCTTTGCAATCTTCTTTTTCAGCCATTCCAAGTGATTTTTGAGAGTCGGCTTGCTTGTGCTTCATTGGGAATATGCTTTCGTCTGTGACAAATATTTCATTTTTCGGGAATAATCCTCGTAAAACACTTGCGTTTTACATTAAAATATGATACAATATGGTCAGTGAAGTATATCGGAATACAGGTGTCCGGTCGTGGGACAAATCACGACCGAACTGTTACAAGCCCGCTGCCTTCAGGCAGCAGGTATTTGATACCTATGTTGAAAAAGTTGTTCTGATAAGAAAAATCTATTCTACTGAAAGTATGTATTATGAAAAACCGTTGTATGACAGAAGCAGAAAGAAACTCAGATTTGATTCGCTCGCAGTCTTCGGTCGAAAAAACAAAATCCCTGCCAAGTCAGAAAACGACACTCTTGATGTTGGGAAAAACGTTGGTTTAATTTAGCGGGCAATAAACAATAATTCTCAGATAGGTTTCAGATACAACCGCCACAATGCAGAAGGTTTGCTTGTTCCCAACGATAAATACTATGTATGTTTTTCCTTTTTGGGAGAACGGAAGACAAGGAATATTATTGGCATTTCCGCATTGAACATATGAGCGAAATCAACGAATTAAAAGACAAAAACGGTAAGCCGATGATAAGGGCATCTTCTTTCAGACGCGAAGAATAGAATCCCGAAAAGTATATGTGTGAGCATTTGTATATGGGTTACGATACCACGCGGCTTTTCGAGAGCTTTTTTCTCAATCCGCGAAATGTACGACCGAGACATACCGACAGCGCTGAAAAAAGCTAAAGATGAGGGCTCGCTTGAAGGCAAAGCCGAGGAGAGCGACTCCACGATTCAAAGAATGAAAGCGTGCGGTTTCACGGAAGAACTAATCCTCGCCATTTACTCCGATTTTCAATAATATGGCTTGAATTTCACGATTATCCAAATACAATTTCATCCTCTGTTTCGGCGACAGAGGGTGATTTGTTATAGCTATAAATGCACCGTTGAATTTGGTTCTCGTTCAACAGGACAGCCTGATAAATAGAACATTATAGTTTTTTTCATTTTTTACTCTGATATTCAGCAAGTTTGACAATTCTCCCATAACCTTTTCTCCCCTTCACCAAATTCAGATTTATGCTTCTACAATCAGACCTCTCGCGTCCACACTTTCAATCCGCTTGTTCATTATTGCCTTATATTCATTGGAATTGAAGCAGCGCATAAGAGCCTCTTTTGACGGAAATTCAATAATAATCACACGCTGCGGGTTTCTGTCCGGCGACAAAGATGTTATCTTCTCGGAACGAACAATGTACTTTCCGCCATAGCTCTCAACAATCGGCACAACGCTCTCGATGTACTCGTCATAAGCACCACGCCCTTTTTCTTCATCAATATATGTATCAACGACAAAATAACAACTCATTCAATGAACCTCCAAAATCCGATTTTTCGCTGAGATTATTATACCATAGTCAGTAAAAAATTTCAATACAAAAAACAAAATCGCCATTTGAGGCGACTTTGCATTTTTCGCTAATCCACGCGGTTTATAGAATTTGCCGTTTAACTCCCATTTTACATCTGCTTTTTCGAGAAAACCATTAACTGAATTCCATTGTCCGATGACAAAGTTCCGCTAAAATCTGCATAGCTGTCATAAACGCTCATTCCAAGGTCATCGAATATACTTTTTATCTCATCAAGCGAGTACAATCTGATTGTGTTTCCCTCGGTTATTTCCGGCTTGTACAGCGGCTGCCCGTAGGGGTAGCTGATTTGCCCGTAAATCAAGGTTTTGGTTTGCTTGTCCCATTCAAAATTCGATAAAGTAAGGCTTTTTTCGCCCTCGTCCCAAAGCTTGCACGGAAAATGGGTTTCGGCATAGCTGCCGTTCATAATATCCATAAAATGCGTTCCGCCTATTTTCAGCGCTTTTGAAATTACGCGGAAAATTTTCAGATTTTCTTCCTCGTTTTCAAGATAACCAATCGCACCGTCCGCCATATTCAGCACAACATCAAATTCATTGTCAAAGCTCACTTGGCGAATATCCGAGCAGATAAAACGGGCATTCAGATTTTCGGTCTGCGCTTGTTTTGTGGCATAATCCACATATTCCGGAGTAATATCAACGCCTGTCACATCATATCCGCGCCGCGCAAATTCCAGCGAATGACGTCCAAATCCACACGCGAGGTCAAGTATCCGCTCGTTCCCTGTCAGCTTCAGTTTGTCAACAAGAAAATCCACCTGACGAATTGTGTCCTCAACCCACGAGTGATTTTGAATATCAAGCGTCCAAATCTTCTTATACCAATCACTTGCCATTGCTTTCATATTATCTGCTCCTTTCAGTTTTCGCTTTGTCGATAAGAATATCATTATATCACAATTAAAAGGCAATGTCAATATAAAAAATCAAAGCCGCCTTTATATTTCAAAAGGCGGCACTTTATTCACACTCGTTCAAACAGCACCCGCAGCTTTTCGAGCACTTTTTTCATTTATCCTCCTTGTTATTCAAATTGAATGATTTTCGCTTCGGGGAATTTCTGTTGAAGTTCACCGATTTCCGCTTCACTAAATCCCGAAACCTCGATATATGTTAATGGAAGCGCATATATGGGCGAATAATCAGAAATGCTGTTGTTCCTCAGGTGTAAAATTTCCATCTTCGCCAGACCCGAAAGCGCCGAAATATCCGAGATACTGTTATCATTCAGATTTAACGACTTGAGACCGGTCAAATTTGAAAGCGGCGAAATGTCGGAAATACTGTTATCCATCAGATAAAGACTTTCCAATCCGGTCAATTCGGACAGCGGAGAAATATCGGAAATCCTGTCTGAATCAAGCTGCAGATATTCAAGCCTCGAAAGCCCCGAAACAGCCGAAATATCGGAAAGCTCCGATTTGCAAATATAGAGAGATTTAATTTTACCGAGCGATTCAATTCCGGAAAGCGTTGTTAAGTTTCCGTATTCTATTGACAGGTATTCAAGATTTTTCATCTCTTTCAGAGCGCTCAAATCCGTCATACTGTTGTTGGTCAGATTTTCTTCAATAATCACTCTTCCGTATTCGTTGAAAAATTTGACTTTAACAACTGTACGGTAATCAAGCGTTGTTGCTTCGTATCCTCTTCCGTAACGATATCCGTCAAGGATTACAAACGCCGAATTTCCGTATAGTTCAAGTCTTGTTATTCTGTCAAAATTAGTTGTATCAAGCGCACCGCCGTTAAGATATGTTTCGATAGCCTGCTCAACCGAAATTGTGTCGGGGTCTCTCATTACATTTTCATGGATTACAGGCGGCTCGGGAGCTGAACTGCTCTGAGTATCTGTGCTGTTCGTTGAAGGCGGGTTTTCGCTGCTTTCTGCGGGCGAGGGGGCGATGTTTTCTACGTCAACTCTTGACACAACCTCGGCTTTTTCCCCCGAAACAAGCAGTCGAACAGGACTTTTTCCCTGCTTATCAAGCGCCTCTACAACGCCCTCTTTAACCTCAACAACAGTGTGGCAAAGTCCCTCGCTGTCAAAGAACACATTCACCGTGAAAATCGTGCCGCGAACCGACATCGAAGCATTCGGGCTTTCCACAACATAGCTTTCGCTCGGCAAAAGTTTGTTGTCAATTCCGTTTGAAATCGTGCCTTTTTCAAGGTGAATTATCGTTCGAGAGTCTTTTCCCGCAGCGCCAAATGCTTCAACGCTGAATTTTGTCAGCTCGCTTGTGACAACGTGCTTGTCCGAATCGAACGCGAGCGTTAAAGACGATTTTTCAAGCACCTCGACGTTGTCGCCGCTCACGAGATTTTGCCCTTTAAATGCGTCGGAAACGCTCAGTCCTGCGGTAACTTTTGACGTTCCCGTTAAATCGGCAACACGAATGTTGCGATAGCCCGTATTCAGCAGTATAATCAGCACAATCACTCCCGCGATTAGCAAAAGCGTGACTGCTCCCGCGATAATTTTGCCTTTTGTTGATGACAGAAAATTTTTCATAGATTTCTTCCTTCTTATAAATGAATTGTCTTTCCCAAATCATAAGCCTTCTGACAAAAGGCCGCTTTTCTCGCTTCTCTTTCAGCGTCGTTTCCGTAACCTCTTGTCATTCGGTCAAACGCGTAAACCTCGCACTTTTTCGCGCGATTTTTTATTCTGTCGCCCACCATAACGGTTTTCATCGCGGCAAGCTGCTCCTGTCTTATTTCATCGTTTAACGAGCCGCCCATAGATCGGAAGAGCGTCGTGTAG
>CAMEQX010000108.1 GCA_945933905.1 uncultured Clostridia bacterium | reverse complement strand
AATCGTAAGGAATCGTCAAAAGCCGCCCGCAGGCTTGCCGCGCTGGCGCGGCGCGGCGCCCATTCAGCGCTGCATTCAGCTCGGCGACAAAAAAACCGGCGTCTGCACGATGCAGATGGACGAGGGGCTGGACACGGGCGACGTGATAATGCGGTGGGAAACCGAAATCCCCGAGGAGATGACGGGCTCAGAGCTGTGGGAAATTCTCGCGGAAAACGGCGCAAAGCTGATTGTAGAAACGCTTCACGCGCTTGAAAACGGAACGGCTGTTCACGAGAAGCAGGTGGGAGACGCGTGCTATGCCGACAAAATCACGAAGGAAGAGCTGAAAATCGATTTCACAAAGCCCGCGCGCGTGGTCTATGACTTCATTCGCGCGATGGCGGACGTGCCGTGCGCCTACACGTTTCTTGAAGGGAAGCGGCTCAAAATTTATCGCGCGGCGCTTGTTGAACAAAAAACCGAGCTCCCCGCGGGAAGTGTTGCCGATGAGAAAAAATTCCGCGTTGCGTGCGGGGACGGCGCTTGCGTTGAGCTTCGCGAAATTCAGCTTGAGGGCTCGAAGCGTATGAAAACGGAGGATTTTCTGCGCGGGAAAAAGCTAAACTCGGGTGAAATTCTCGGAAATTGATAAACGGAGTGAAAATTTATGGCTGACGCTCGTTTGACGGCGGTGAAGCTGCTTTTGAAGATGGAAAGCAGCGCGTCTTATTCAAATATTCTGCTTGACAGCGCGCTTTCCGAGCAAGGTCTTTCGGAGCGCGAAAAAGCGTTTGCGGCGGCGCTGTTTTACGGCGTGACGGAGAGAAAGCTGACGCTCGACTACATCATCGAGCAAAACAGCAGAATTCCCTTCAAAAAGCTGGAAAAAGAGGCAGTGGCGGTGCTGCGCGCGGGGTATTATCAGCTGCTCTATATGCCGTCCGTGCCCGAAAGCGCGGCGGTGAACGAGAGCGTGAAATTGTGCAGAAAGCTGAAAGCATTCGGCGCGGAGGGCTTCGTGAACGGAATGCTGCGGAGCTTTATCCGAAACGGCAAGCAAATCAGCTTCGAGGGGCTTGACGAGGTGAAAACGCTGTCGCTGAAATATTCCTGTCCCGAGTGGATTGCTGCGAAATGGCTCAGGGAGTACGGCGAGGAGAACGCGATAAGGGCGATGGAAGCGTCTTTGGGCGCGCCGCCGCTGTACGCTAGGGTAAATTCCACCAAAATTACCGATGATGAATTGGTGAATTTGCTGAAAAAAGAGCACGTCAAAGCGGAACGAAACCCGCGGCTCAACGGCTGTATCAAGCTGGAAAAAGCGGGCGAAATCGAGCAGCTCGACGCGTTCAAGGCGGGACTTTTTCACGTTCAGGACGTGTCAAGCCAGCTTTGCTGCTTAACGCTGCGACCGATTGTGAACGAAACGGTAATCGACATCTGCGCGGCGCCCGGCGGGAAAACGTTCACGATGGCGGAGCTTATGGGAAATAATGGAAGGCTGCTGAGCCTTGACCTGTACGACGCGCGCGTGAACCTGATTGCAGAGGGCGCAAAGCGCTTGGGACTGCGGATTGTCGAGCCTCGACAGAACAACGCTGTGAAATTTTCCGAGGAGCTGCCGCTTGCGGACAGGGTGCTTTGCGACGTGCCTTGCTCGGGGCTTGGGGTAATCCGCCGAAAGCCCGAGATAAAGTACAAAACCGAGGAGGAGTTCGAGGAGCTCCCGCGGCTTCAGAGAGCCATTCTGGAGGTGTCGTCGCGCTACGTCAAGGATGGCGGCACGCTCGTTTATTCGACCTGTACGCTGTCCCGCGCGGAAAACGACGAGGTTGCCGCGGATTTTGCGGAGAAGCACCCCGAGTTTTCGCCGATAGTTCAGACCATTCCCTATGACTCCGCCGAGAACAGCCCCACGCGAACTTTTTTCCCCGAAAAAGACGGCGGCGACGGCTTTTTCACGGCTTCTTTCAGGCGTATAAAATAGGGCGATTTTCGGGCTGATTTTTAAGCGAATTTTTAGGGTATTTTTAGGGGAATTTTTGAGGGTAATTCTGAGCGCGAAAAAATAACCGTTTTTCAAGCGCGTTAAAACACCTACAAACCGCATTGTAAAGCGATTTCGCGGATATATTTTATTTGCGGTTTCACCCCTAAAAAACACCCCGTTTTACAGGGCAATTTTCGCGGTATTTTTCGCGCATATTTTCAGCATATTTTTAAGCGAATTTTCGTGCATATTTTTCGCTTGTTTTTAACCGAAAAATAACGCATTTTTTTGAGGAAAAAATCTATGGAAAAAATCGATATTTTATCGCTGGATTTTGAGGAATTGACCGAAAAAATTCTCGAAATGGGCGAGAAAAAATTCCGTGCAAAGCAGATTTTCGATTGGCTGCACGTCAAGAAAGTAACCGATTTCGAGCAGATGAGTAATCTTTCTGCACAATTTCGCGCGGAATTGTCGGAAAAATTTTGTATAAATCGCCTAAATATCAAAAAAAGACTTGTAAGCAAGATAGATAATACTGTAAAATATCTCTATGGGCTGCCCGACGGCGAGGCGGTCGAGAGCGTGCTGATGGATTACAAGCACGGCGCGGCGCTTTGCGTGTCAACTCAGGTTGGCTGCAAAATGGGCTGCAAATTCTGCGCGTCCACGCTTGCCGGCTGGGTGCGGAATCTCGAGCCCTCCGAGATGCTCGGGCAGATGTACGAAAGCGAGCGCGACAGCGGCAAAACCCTTGACAGCATCGTCCTTATGGGCATCGGCGAGCCGCTCGACAACTTCGATAACGTGATGAAATTCCTCAAAATCCTCGAGGAAAGCGGCTTCAGCCTGCGGCGCGTTTCACTTTCAACCTGCGGCGTTGTCGATAAAATCTACGATTTGGCGAAGCTGAAGCTCGGCGTGACGCTCTCCGTGTCGCTCCACGCGGCAACCGACGCGAAGCGCTCCGAGATTATGCCGATAAACAAAAAATTCCCGCTGAAACAGCTGATGACCGCGTGCGACGACTATTTCGCGGCAACGGGCAGGCGGATTAGCTTCGAGTACTCGCTTATTGAGGGCGTGAACGATGACGAAAGCTCCGCGAAAGAGCTTATAGCGCTGCTTGGCGGGAAAAATTGCCACATAAATCTTATTCCGATAAACGAGGTCCGCGAGCGCGGCTTCAAGAAAAGTCCCTATGTGGAGCGCTTTCAGCGGTTTCTCACGAACGCGGGGCTGAACGCAACCGTTCGCAGAACGCTCGGTGCCGATATCAACGCGGCTTGCGGGCAGCTTCGGCGGGACAGCAAAGATGAATAAATCCTTAGAAGGTGATATTTTGAATATTTACGCAAAAACGGATATTGGGCTTGAGAGAGCCGAAAATCAGGACAACGTGTGGGGCGAAATGCTCGGCGCGCGGGCTTGCGCTGCGGTTTTGTGCGACGGAATGGGCGGCGAGAGCCGAGGCGGGCTTGCAAGCAAGATTGCCGTTGACGTTGTTTCACGCAGAATTTTGGAAAATTACAGGGAAAATATGGGAAGAAATTCCATAAGAAATCTGCTTGTAACGTCCATTGTCGCGGCGAACAATATGGTTCGCACGGCTGCCGAGGAGCACGGAAACGAGATTATGGGAACAACCTGCGTTGCGGCGATTGTCGCGGACGGCACGGCTTATATCGTCAATGTTGGCGACAGCCGCGCTTATCAGCTCTTCACGGACGGCGACGACGAGTGTATTCGGCAGATTACCAAGGACCATTCTCACGTCCGCGAGCTTGTGGAGCGCGGTCAAATCACGGCGGAACAGGCGCGCGTTCACCCCGAGCGCAACAAAATCACCCGTGCAATCGGCGCGGAGGAGGAAGTCACGCCCGATTATTTCGAGCTGAATTTGAACAAGGGCGATATGGTTTTGCTGTGCAGCGACGGGCTTTCGTCCTACGGCGACGACCTCGATATCCTCGACATCTGCTTCGACTCGGAGCAGTGGGAATGCTGCGAAAACCTCGTTGATTACGCCAACTCAAAGGGCGGTCACGACAACGTTTCCGTGGCTTTAATCACGCTTTGATTTAGCTGTTTTGTGCAGATATTCGCCTCGGCTTTGCGTTTTTTTGTGCAAATTCGGTAATTGACTTTTTGCGAAATTTGTGTTATTATGTAAGTTGGAGTTTTATATTTATTTAGGTATTTGTTGCAGAGGAGAATTTCATTTTTTATGGATAACAACATAGGAAAAAAACTCGATGGGCGCTATGAGCTGCTTGAGCTTATCGGCGTCGGCGGAATGGCGGATATTTACCGCGCGCGTGATATTCAGGAAAACAGAATTGTCGCGGTCAAAATCTTAAAGACCGAGTTCGCGGGAAGCGACGAGTTTTTGCGCCGTTTCAGAAACGAGAGCAAGGCTATCGCGCTGCTTTCTCACCCGAATATCGTGAAAATCTATGACGTTGGCTTCACCGAGAAGGTGCAGTTTATCGTAATGGAATATGTTGACGGAATAACCCTCACCGATTATATCGAGCAGCAGGGCGTGCTTAAATGGCGTGATGCGGTTCATTTCACCGTGCAGATTTTGCGCGCTTTACAGCACGCTCACGACAGAGGTATCGTTCACCGTGACGTCAAGAGCTCGAATATAATGCTGCTGCGTGACGGCACGATAAAGGTGATGGATTTCGGCATCGCCCGCTTCAACCGCGAGAACAACAAAACGATGTCCGAAAAGACAATAGGCTCGGTTCACTACATCAGCCCCGAGCAAGCGCGCGGCGATATCACCGATGAACGAAGCGATATTTATTCCGTGGGCGTGATGCTGTACGAGATGCTCACGGGAAAGAAGCCCTACGACGGCGACACGCCCGTAGCAATCGCGCTCAAGCATATGCAGTCCTCTCCTCAGAAGCCCACGGAGCTCAATTCCACAATCCCCGAGGGCTTGGAGCAGATTGTTCTGCGCGCGATGCAAAAGGAGCCTTCCGCGCGTTATCAGACCGCAGGCGAGATGATAACCGACCTCGAGGAGTTCAAGAAAAACCCCGGTATCGTTTTCGATTACAAGTACAATTCAACGGACGGCACCGCTAAATTTGCCGACAAAAATCCCGCTGTTGAACAGGAAAAACAGCGCCGTAAGAATATGGTTGTCGAGGACTATGACGAGGACGACGATGACGACGATTATGACGACGATGACGAGGTTGAGGAGCGCAGAAGCCCGCTTATCCCGATACTTTTCGCAGTCGGCGCGGCGTTTGTTATCGCAACGGTTTTCCTTGTGCTGATGCTCCTTGCAAACGGCTTCGGCGGAAGGGAAAGCTCCGATAATTCAAATCAGAGCAATTCGGGCGGAATAAGCGTAACCGACGGCGGCGAGTTCAATATGCCGAACCTTGTCGGAATGACTTGGGACGAGGCGCTCGCGACTTACGGTGACGGAAAGCTGATGAAGCTTGTGCCCACGCAGGAATACAACGAGGCGAAGGAAGGCTTTATCTTCGACCAGGAATTTGTCGAGGGCAGACGCGTTAAGCAGGGCGTTACGG
>CAMEQX010000107.1 GCA_945933905.1 uncultured Clostridia bacterium | reverse complement strand
TCCGCGATAAGCAAAATTACCGCCGTCAGCAAGCCTTCTGCCGCTTCATAGAAAAACGCGTTCTGTCCCATATTTGACACATTTCCGTCCGCCGAAATTATCGTTTTGGCGGTTATTTTCGCGAACTTTTCGGACTTCGCCTTATACTCCAGCTTGCCCTCCATCTTGTATAAATCCATATATTTATTCACAAGATATAGCATATTGTACCCGCTGCTGCGTGTTGGATTTCGCAGGTCGATAACCGAAATTGTGTAGCCGTAATACTTCTCGGCGATAGTCGCGGTGTTTCGATAAAGGTCGCCCTTGCTGTCGGTTGTAACGAACGACATTCCCGCCGCGCAGCAGTATTCGATGTTCGGGTAAAGAAAATTAGCGGTTTTGCCGACGCCCGACGCGCCAATCATCAGCGTGTGAATGTCCGCGTCATCGACAAGCGCTGTCATTGAGCCTGCGCGTTCCGCACAGCCAACTATCAGCCCGTCCAAGCTAGGCAAATGCTCGCCATTTCGCCACAATTTCGGCGTGTATGGTATCTGCTTGTAGGTTCGCGCAATCTCGCTGTTGGTCGCAAATCGCGCTGTGCCGTGCTGTCCGTTGCCCACGCGCTTGTTCGGGATTCCCTTGAGCGAGTAGAGATTTCCAATCGCGGCGATTATCGCGATTACAACAAAAAAAGCCCCGCAAAGGCAGAGCAGAAGAATTTGAACAGAGTTCATAAAAAATCCTTTCGATAACAAATTTTCCACTTGACATTTTGGAATAAATGTGATATAATAAGAATACAATAAAGTGCAGCTTGCTGTACTTTGGCTTGGTCTTCAGACCTGGGCCACCGCAGACGGGGACACTTCCCCGTCATTTTTTATGGAGTGTTTTAATGAGTACTTTAAGCATTTTTGTTGATGAATCAGGTGACTTTGGAAAGACGGAAAACAATTCTCCCTACTATCTGGTATCACTCATTTTTCACAATCAATCGGACGATATTTACGGGGCGATTTCAGCTCTTGAAAACTCGCTTTCTTATTGTGAATTAGAGCAGAACTACATTCATACCGGACCGCTAATCCGCAGAGAACCACCGTATCACAATATGACGATTGACGAACGGCGACAGTTAATCTACAAGATGCGCACATTCTTTCTTCACGCTCCCATTCTACATACAACCATAAAAATCAACCGCAGAGAAGCAGGAGATAAATTTGCGCTCACCTCTCAACTTTCAAAATCACTCAAAGCGTATATCAGCAATCATTTTGAGTACTTTTCATCATTTGACAAAATCATAGTTTACTACGATAACGGTCAGCAGGAATTGAACCTTGTGCTAAACACAATTTTCAGCTTGCTTTTATCGAATGTTGAGTTCAGAAAGGCTTCACCGCTGCAATATCGTTTACTTCAACTTGCTGATTTTGTCTGCAGCGTCGAGCTGTTGGCAATAAAACTATCCGAAAAGCGATTGAGCAAATCAGAAACAGGCTTTTTCTACAAGCCGCAAGAACTGAAAAAATCCTTTGTTCGAGCAATCAGAACCAAAGAATTGCTGTAAAAAATTCAAATCAATACTTGAAACGGCTCGTCCGAGGGTTCTTCCTCGGGCGATTCTTTTTGCTCGGCACGTTGAACGAGCGTTTCTTCGGTTGTCAACCTCAAAGCACAGTCCGCAATATCGAACAATTTTCGCGCGGTTATTTTTAATTCGTCGGCTGTCTGCGAAGAACCACGAAGTCGCTCTACACCGGCATTTACGGCACTTCTCAACTTGTCGGATTTTACGGAAATGCCGCCCTTGTCAAGGTAGCATTTGTACTCGTTTGCAAGCCTGTTTTTCATCATTTCGAGCGGGAAATTATCGCCGGAAATCTTCAGAAAATGCACGCTTGCGGCAACAGAAAACTCCGCCAATCGCAGGTAATCGGCGGAGTTGTAAATCGAAATCAAGTCGGCTGAAATTCGGTTTGGATTGATTTTTGTTTCACACAAATTTGCGGCTAAATCCAAATATTTTTCCTTGCGTTCGTGCGAAACAGAGGGCAGAAATTCCGCACCGTTATGCGCTTTCAAGTCCTCGTTCCAATCCTTGTTTTGCGGTAAAATTCTGAAAACATTCTCGTAATTTTTCGCGCGAAGAATGTCACTCAAACGCTCGGCGGCTTCGATTCCACCCTCGTCATTGTCGGTGCAGATATAGATGTTTTTCAAGTCCAAATGGCTCTCCAATGCCTTTAGCAGTGCGCTTTCGTACACTCCGTTCATCGCGATGTAGCTGTGATTTTTCCAATCTTTTTGGTTCAGCGTGATGAACGACAGCATATCAATCGGTGCCTCGAACACAAACAGCTTCCCGTCATTTCCGAAATGCGAGAAGCTGTAATTTGTATCCGAGCCCGCGACCGTTATGCGAAACGGCTTTCCAAAGCTGATTGTAGAGCGCACCGAGGCTTGTTTCGGGACGCCGTTTTCGTCCGTGCCAACGAATACGACATTGTGAAATTCCTTGTCCTCGTAGATTTTGTGCTTGTGCGCAAAATGTGAAATTATCTGCGGATTTATGAATCTTTGTTTCGTCAAATACGCGAAAACTCTGCGCATATCCGAGTTCGCTTCTGGCAGCTCAAACGGCTTTACAACAGGCTTTGATGATGGTTTTTCAATTTGTGAACTGCAATTCCCGCCGAGCAATTCAAGCACGGAATCTTGAAAAGAAAAACCGAGAAATTCCTGCAAAAACTTGACCGCATAACCGCCGCGCTGATTTTTGTGGTCGTACCACTTTCCGCCGGAAATTGTCACGCTGTCGTGGGTGCCGGCGGCGTCCGTGTAGATGTACTGAAACGTTGCCCCGACACGCTTCACGCGCTCTCCGCGGCTCTCCAAAAACGTCACCAAATCGGCGTTATTCGCGCGATACAAGTCCTCATCGGAAAAATTGATATAAGCCATATTTTTTCCTCCGGAATAAATTATTATATTGGTTACTTAACCTTGTGGGTTCACGGTGAACCTATCCCGAGTTCACTTTTCGGGCAAAATTTCCCCTTGTAAGTGAGCAAAAAAATTAAGGCGGCTGCTCCACAAAATAGAGATTTGTGGAGTTGCCGCCAGATTGTCTGTAACGCCTTTCGTGCCGAATGTAATGCGCTTTTTCGAGGTCTGAGAGCGCGCGTTTTACGGTGCTTTTTGATATTTTCAAGTCACTCGCAATCGTGGAAATCGCCGGGAAACACGAGCCGTTTTTATCGGCACGGTCGCGCAGATACATGTATACCGCAATCGCGCGGTGCGGGAGATTTGTCGAGTAAATCTCTCGGTTGTTAAGCAAAAAATCACTCCTTAAATATGGGATTTTCAAGCGGATTTTCTTTGAGTCCGAGAGCCGCTTTTTTGCGCCGGATTGCAGCTTTCAGCTTGTGTTCCGTACGCAATTTTTGTCCTCGAAATTCGCGGTTATAGTCATCGGAAATAAGTCTTCCGAAGGCTTCGAGCATAGCGAAAACTGCGTTTTGAGTAGATGACTGCGAGTTATTCTGAGGCTGTGTGATGTCAGTTTCAGACAATTCATCACTGTAAAAATTCGGCTCACTCACAGGATATTGAATATCCAAAACCGCACGAATAACCGCGTTCTTGATTGGGTTGAACGCCTTGTTTTCCTCCAACGGCGGGTACTTCTGCAACGCACTTGTGTATGTTTCGTACTTTCGCTGTTCAAGCTCGCACCACTGCCCATACATCTTTTTGAGCACAGGATTTTTCGCGAGTTCCGCAACGATTTCGTCAACGGTTTTCTTGACATTCGGCTGTAAATATCCGTAGACTTTTTTGCCTTTTGAATCGCTAAGTTGGGAGTGCAATTTCAGGACAAGCTCTTCGAGATGTTGGTTTTCCAAGTTGCTGTTTTGCAGCTCTGACAGTAGATTTTTCATCACATTTTTCGCTTCGGAGCGCAGTTTGTCGCGCACGGCAGTCTGCTGTTGATGCAGATTTTGCAGCTCGTCTTTGTAGATGTCATTGGCGAACGCGCTTCGGATTTTTTCGATTCCAGCGTTTGTCAGATACCCCTCTTTCGGATTTTGCGAATACACCACGATGTGGACGTGGGGATTGGTTTCCTTGTTGTGAAAAGCGGCATACCAGCGGATATTTTGGTGCGAGATTTTCTGCGCTTCGGCGATATCCTTGACGTGTCTCCGAACCAAATCCCGCCACGCATCAAGCGTGTTGAACCCCATTCTTTCAGCGTCCTCGTGCCGAAGGGAAACGATGTGCGTCCACACAGTTCCGGCATGATTTGCAACCTCTTTTGCCGCCTTATCAAGCACGATTTTCTCGTCCGTTCCAGTGAATAAGCCGTGAGATTGCGGGCGCGAGTCAAGATAATTCATAAAAATTTCGCGGTCGATTTCACGCTTGTTTTCCGGAATTGCAACGCCTTCTCGGGTGGCAATGTACTTGATGTAGTTTCCGAAGCGCTTGTGGGCATTGGGCATGATGTAGCGGCTGGTGACGATTATTTTTGGCATTGATATCCTCCTTGCTGTGCAACAAAAATCTCCTCTACATGAATAGAGAAGAAATGTTTGTATGTGATGCTCAACGTAGGATAACATTAAATTATAGGAGGCTGATAACATGAAAGATATACAACACTATAGAAAAATCGACAAAATACGTTCTATAGAAAAAGAAGTTGAAGGAGCTAACGGAAAGAAACTATTTGATATCTCCAACTGGAATTCTGGAGAGAAGTATAAATCCGGTCTTATGAAAGTTCTGGAATTAGGTAATGTTTCAAACTTTTTTGACTATAGTTACAGCTATTCAACGAATCCAGAAATAATAAAATCATTAACTAATAAACACGATTACGTAGAACAATGTGCAATTTTTCATTCAGCCACTTCCGCCATCGCAAGCATTTGTGCAGTATTAAAACAACTTGATATAAACAGGATTTGTATTATTACCCCCTCTTATTTTTCAGCATATGAGAGCTTTTGTGCATTTGATTTTGATGTTATTAGCCTGTTCTATGATTATTATGATGGATACTATCATATCCCTTTTGATGAAATAAAGAAAAATAACGTTGATGCAATTTGGATTACACAACCTGTGTTTTCAACAGGAATGTATATAGATAATAAAGAAATATGCAACATATCAAACAATTGCAAGTTTCTAATATGCGATGCTTGCATGTGTCCGGTTGATAGAATATCATCCTTAAATTTAGATTACGACAAAAGTTTTGTTATACTTAGTCCTCACAAAACGATCTCGATAAATGGAATAAAGTTCAGTTATGTATTGTGCAACACAAAGAATCGCCAATTGCTTGAAGATTGGGGAGATGTAATATCAGGTGGCCTTCCCGCTTCAAGTGTTCTAGCTATATCTCATTATCTTTCTGAAAACTTCAAGAAATGCGAAGAGTATCATGAGTGCTATACGACAAAAAGCCGAGAAGTTGGGTCTGAAAAAAGAACTGTGTAAACACGAATAATCCCGAAAAACGTACCAAT
>CAMEQX010000106.1 GCA_945933905.1 uncultured Clostridia bacterium | reverse complement strand
GCTGTACGCTGATAGAGAAGAGGTTGAGGCGGCGGTTATGGAGAAGTATTCGCTCAAGCCGGTGCCGGTTGAGTTTGAGGAGGGTTATGAAAATCCGGACGCGGAGGAAAACTTATCAAGAAAACATTCACCTAAAACACGCAAGGCAAAGTGATACGAAAAAATGAAAAGCAAGTACCCTACCCGTACTTGCTTTTTGTTTTCGCAAATTCTTCAAATAAGCGAACGCGATAATATTGCGGCGTTGGACAATAAGCTGCGATTTCAACACACTATTTCAGTTATATTATATCATATAGAGGGCGATTTGTAAAGGTATATTTCAAAAAAAATATCGGGTGAGAATTGGTTCAGCCGTCAGAACTATCGTCAGAAAGGAAGAAAAAATGAGAAACACGATGAACATTTACAAGAGAAAAGATGGTCGGTTTGAGGGGAGAATTCCCCTTGGTTACGATAACAAAGGCAGGCTCAAATATAGATATCTTTATTCAAGAAATCTAGTCGAACTCAAAGAAAAAATGCTGTCTGCCTATGCTGAATCGGGAAACCCCACTAGTAATACTTGCGGCAAAACCTTTAGGGAACTTTGCTGCGAGTGGCTTGCGTCCGCGAAGCTGCGAGTAAAACATACTAGCTATTGCTGTTATGAAAAGCTTATCAAAAAGCACGTTATTCCATATTTTGAGGACATCGGGTACGGTGAACTTGGTACACCTATTATAAATGCGTTTGCTGAATATAAACTAAAGCATGGGAAAATAAACGGGAAAGGCGGTTTGTCTGCGAAAAGTGTTCATGATATTCTTGTTGTAATGCGGTCTGTGGCAAAATACGCGGAACGGGAATACGGTTACAGAAACCCTATGCAGAACATTTCCATGCCAAAGTCCGAAAACAAGGAAACCGATGTGTTCAACAAAGACGAGCGCGGCAGGCTTCAGAACTATCTCCAAAGCAATCTTACCGAAAGCAATTTGGGAACACTATTGGCAATGTATTCCGGGCTGCGCATCGGAGAGTTATGCGCGCTTATGTGGAATGATATTGATTTTGAAAACGGTGTTGTCCGTGTTTCAAAGGCTTTGCAGCGCGTTTCCGACAAATCAGGAGACAGAAAAACCGTGATTACTGTAACCACTCCCAAGAGCAAGACATCGGTAAGAAATATCCCCATTCCGGCGTTTGTTTTGGATATTCTGAAACAAAACAAACGCTGCGACAGCAACTTTATCCTTTCGGGAACTAATAAGCCGATTGAGCCTCGTACAATGCAGAATCGCTTTAAGTCGGTTCTCAAGGAGTGCGGTATCCGCAGCGCCAATTTTCATCTGCTTCGTCACACATATGCGACCGTTTGCATTGAAAGCGGTTTTGATGCAAAAACGGTAAGCGAGCTGCTAGGACATTCAAATGTAAACATCACGCTCAACCGTTATGTCCATTCCTCAATGGAGATGAAGAAGAAATGCGTTGACAGACTGAACCTTGTGGCGTAAGTCTATCAGCCGTCACTCGAAAAATGTATTTTCCGATAAACCGCATTGTGTAGCCATAGTATTGCTATTTTTCCTGTATTTGAAGAATTTGCGAAAACAAATCCTCCCTTCAACATTTTTTATTATACCGCATTCCGAGAAGTTATGCATTGATTTTACAAGAAATATATGGTATAATGTAAGGAGCGGGGGTGAGGTTTATGATAAGAATAGCAATTTGCGATGATTTCCCGGATGTGGTTACGCAGTTGAACAAGTACTTGTCGGAGTATCAGCAGCTGAACGAACGTCAGCTTGATGTGAAATCGTTTTACAATGCCGAGGATTTGTGGGAACACCTAAAAGAAAACCGGTGCGACCTTGTTATCCTTGATATTGAGCTTGTTGAGATGAACGGAGTCGAACTAGGACAGTTAATCCGTACTGAACTGAATGATTACACTATGAAAATTGTTTATATTTCCGCGAAGAATTGTTATGATAGACAACTATTTGACGTTCAGCCATTGAATTTTTTGCCAAAGCCCATAGACAAAGAAAAGCTGTTTAAAATGATTGACTTGACCATACAGCTTTCAAACAATAATGAACGGTTCTTTACATTTGAAAATAAGCAAGGGGCATTTAGGATAAAGTTTAGTGATATACTGTACTTTGAGAGCTTTGGACATTATTTAAGGATTTCAACGAAAAGCGGTGATTATGAGTTCAAGTCCACTATGTCAGAAGTAATGGAACAGATATCTGAAGCGAGATTTATCCAGGTGCATCGTTCGTATATTATTAACTACGACAATACCAGTCATATTAAATATGAAGAAATAACGATGTCCAACGGTTATGTTGTTCCCGTAAGCAGGGACAGACGCAAGGAAGTGAGGAACAGGATATCGAAATGGGAAGGGGCTAGTTTATGAATGACTTTGAACTATATACATTGACATATCTATTGGCTCAAGCTTTAGGCGTATATGCTGTATATAAGCTAATCAGTGCTTTTTTCAACGAAAGAACACAAGCCAAGAAAACAGAGACAATCGCGTTCATCGGATACTATGTACTCACTTCATCTGTTTACCTAATTATAAATGTCCCACTTATTAATTTTGTTGTTAATCTTATTGCTTTTTTCTTACTAACTTTTTTATATTCTTCTTCTATAAGGAAAAAGTTTTTTGTTTCTATTTTAACATATATTATTCAGGCTTGTACAGAAATGATTGTTGTTTCTTTGACAGGATACATTCATTTCCCTATAACTGAAAGGAATAATTATGATTCTGTTTTTGGAATAGTAGCTGTTAATGTATTAATTTTTGCGGTTTCAATGGCTGCAAATGGTTTTAAGAACATAAAGAAAGGAAATTCATTTCCAATTTTATATTGGTTATCCCTGCTGATTATCCCTTTATCATCACTTGTTATACTTGCGGTTTTATTTAAGTCACAAGGACTAAATTCAATTCTCATTTCAATTTCTATTGGTGTTGCATTATTAATTAATTTTACGGTGTTCTTTTTGTATGATAGCCTTGCAAAGCTATATCAGGAAAAACAAGCAAAAGACTTTATTGAACAACAAAACAGGTATTATGAGAACCAATTGCAGATTATAAACGCATCTCTTGAAGCATCAAGCATTTTAAGGCACGATATGAAGAACCATTTACACACCATTTTTACAGATATTAATACTGGGAACATAAGTGAAGCAAAGAAACATATCTCTGACATAGTCGATGTTTACAGTGCAAGAACGGAAATTATTCACACCGGTTATTCTGCAATTGACAGCATAGTTAACTTCAAACTTCAAAGTGCAAAACAGAATGGAATAAAGGTTAATGCAAATTCGTCGATTCCTCCAAATTTAAATTTTTCATCGTTTGATTCGACAGTGATTTTGGGGAATCTGTTGGATAATGCACTTCAGGCGGTTTCATTGGTGGATAAAAATGCGTTTATTGATCTTACCATGCATTATTCAAAGGGTATGCTGATAATAAAGGTCTCTAATCCATTTAAAAACGAAGTGAAAATAATTGATGGCACAGTAATGACATCTAAATCAGACAAAAAGAATCACGGATTAGGGCTAAGAAGCGTTAAAGAGGTGGTTGAAAAATACAATGGAACAATTGAAATCAAAACTGACAGTAATATATTTACAATAACAGCAGTTTTGTATGTTGAATAAAATCAGAAAACAGGCTCTTGGGGATATCCTTGAGAGCCTGTTTTTTACAATTCGCGTACGATTTATATACAGTTCACGAACAACCCCTTGAAAATACGACATTTTTCTTGTAAGATATCTTTGGAAGGCAGATTATTCTATCTGTCAAACAGGAAGGAAGGTATAACAGTATGAAAAAGGCTCTTAAGGATAGCAGACTCAAAAAGATGGTTGCAGCTGCTGCAAAGAAGGCAACAAGTGTTAACGTTAATTCGACCTGCTTGTTCGTTGTCCATCAGCCGAAGTTGCCCGAAAACGCCAAGAAGCTCCGCAAGTTCTGATTTATGGAGTTTTTGGGAAGGCTTTCGCGCAAAATTGGTGACAATCTTGTGCAAAGCAACATAATTAATGCGGAAGACGCTGAGATATACATATATGGTATAAATCAGATACTTGTATCTATTCTCAATGTGTCTTCCGCTTTAATTATCGGGCTGATTTTTGGCGTGTTTTTTGAGATTGCTGTATTTATGGCAGCGTATATCCCGCTGAGAACATTCGCCGGTGGATACCATGCCAGAACGCCTTTGAGGTGTTACATTTTTTCAGTGATAATGCTGATTGTCGTATCACTCGGCTTGAAATATCTATCTGTGACGGAATGGGTGTACTATGCCGTTTTTGCGTTATCGGCAATTGTTGTTTTCGTGCTCTCACCCGTTGAGGATAAGAACAAACCATTGGACGAAATTGAGCATAGAGTCTATAAAAAGCGAGCTGTAATTATTGCGGCAGCGGAGATTGCTGTTTCTGTTGTGTTTAAGCTAACGGGCTTGAATAGTCTTTTCGCTGCTGTTGTTTATTCGTTCGCGGTACTGTGTTTTATGATTGTTTTGGGAATGGTTAAAAACAGGTTTGGAAATAGTATCGGAGAAGAAAATTGCAGCATAAATTGATTCTTGATATTCAATGTGCTTGATAAAATAGAATTAGGTTTTGAAATCTTGTATGAAAGGACAATATGGGGATTGCTATATTGTGTGGGATAGTATTATGAACAAAAAGGGAATTATTAGCTCAGTTTTAGCGGCTAGTATGGCATTATCCGCAGTATCTACAGAGAGCGTTGCTCAAGAGGTCTCAGGGACCAACTCAAGTGGGTCTGCTGTTTCTTCGGAAGGAAACGGCAGTATCAATGATGTAAAACTGTACGTTACCAAAACAGGTGAAACAGATTCGAGCGTATCAGTAGCGTGGTCTTCTGTAGAAAACGCATCAATGTACTCGGTTGCCGTAAACGGCAACATTGTTGCAGAAAATATAGAATCTACCACATATGAGATTTCCGAGTTGAAAAGCGCAGGCGAGTACTTTATAGTCGTGAGCGCTTATGATGAGAGCGGCAAACTTCTGACGGAAAGCAACGAGCTTTGTGCTCATACAAACCTTACTGTTTCTTCCAACTATACTTTAACGGAAGATTTAAAAGTTGCAAATCTTTATATCAACAGCGGAACATTAGACTTGAACGGCTACACTCTCACAGTAGACGGCGATGTATGGCTTGCAAGCGGAACGCTGAGCATTAACAAGGGCAAGCTGTATGTTGGCGGGAATCTGAACCTGAAGTATTCCGACCGAAACTATGGTTATGGTTATCTCTCGATGCAGAACGGCGAGGATTATGTTCTCGTAAACGGGAATATGCTTGTTTCATCGTACTATGGAGACAGCAAACTTACTGCCGGAACGCTTGAAATAAAGGGAGATTTCACGCAGAAGACAAGCTATTATGCAAACAACTTCTATTGCTTGGGCAGCCACAAGGTTGTTCTCAGCGGCGAGGGCTTGCAGACCGTTTCCTTCGATTCTACCAAGTCGCAGTTTAATACGCTGGACGTACAGAATTTCTCGGAAGACG
>CAMEQX010000105.1 GCA_945933905.1 uncultured Clostridia bacterium | reverse complement strand
CGACAGCCTCCGATGAAAAGGGCAGAAAGACTGCCGTGGAGCTGCTCGAGGGCGCTTCAGAGCGCGTTTTTTCGGTTGGACGGCTTGACCGCAACTCCGAGGGACTGCTTCTTTTCACGAACGACGGGCAGTTTGCAAACGACATCACCCACCCTTCAAAGCACGTCGGGAAGACCTACCGCGTGACTCTCGACAGCGCCGTTACCGAGGAGCAGCTTGCTGCGCTTTCATCGGGAGTTGAGCTTGACGGCGGTGAAAAAACGCTTCCGTGCAAAGTCGAGGTTGTGTCCGAGGAGCCGAACCGCACGGTTATCAGAATTACCATCAAGCAAGGTCTGAACAGGCAAATCAGAAGAATGTGCGACGCGCTCGGGCTGAACGTCGGGCGGCTTCGCAGAACGGCAATCGGCGGCGTGAAGCTTGGAATGCTAAAGCCGGGCGAGTGGCGTGACCTCACCAAAGACGAGCTGCGAATTCTCCGCGCGGAAATCGGGCAAAAGCGCTCGGGAAGCCGCGGCAGACGGTGATTTGGGCGGCTCTCGGGGAACTTTAAACCGCGCGAAATCGCTCTGCAAGCCGCTTGACAAGCCGATTTGAATGGGGTGAAAATATGATTGAGATTTTACAGAATAAGGAAAATACCGCGAAAATCGAGTTCAACGCGCGCGACGGCGAGGAGGTTCTCGGGAAAATCGCGGGCGTGCTCGAGGGCGAGATTTTCGTCATCGATGAGCTGGAGTGCGACGATTTCTTCACGGACGGGCTGGTGCGCGCGATTTTGAATTTGATGACGCTCCACGGCATCGACAAGGCGCGCTTTGAGCTCCCGCACAAATCCGAGCAGCTCAGAAAGCTCGGTTTCTTCACGGAAAAGCCCGAAATGGACAGCATCGCCGAGTTTTTCGACAAGGGCTGCTGCGGTTGTCACGGATAATTTGTGCATAATCTCCAAAATTTCAGGGATTTTTGTGTTGAATGTATTGCATAAAGTAAAAATTATTTTTTATCGAAAAAGTGACTTGTTATTTGCAAAACAATGTAGTATAATTTAAGGTGGAATAATTTGAGGGAGAATTTGCTGCGGCAAATTTTTCCTACTTAATTTTATATGGAGGAGAAAAAATGGCATTTTCAAAGACACTCGCCGAGATGGAACAGAGCGTTCCCGAAAGCGACGCGAGAAAACGGCTCGAAGCGTTTTTTGACGGCGGAGAGTTCACTGAGCTTGACAAATTTCTGTCCGCGGAGGGCGAGGTAAGCTCCGTTGTTACCGGTTTCGGCGACGTTGACGGCACTTCCGTTTATGTTTTCGCGCAGGACAGCTCGGTTAAGGGCGGCGCGGTAAACAAGAGCGCGGCTCGCAAAATCGCAAGAATTTATGAGCTTGCGGCAAAATCCGGCGCGCCCGTTGTCGGCTTCTACGACTCAAAGGGCGGCGATATAAACGAGGGTATGGCGGTTCTTTCCGCTTACGGCGACATTATGAAGGCTTCGGCGGAGATTTCCGGCGTTGTTCCGCAGATTGCCGTTATCACGGGCGTTTGCGCGGGCTGCGCGGCAATGCTTGCCGAGATGGCTGACGTGACGATTATGAGCGAGGACGCTGAGCTGTTCCTCACCTCTCCGTTCAACACACCCGACGGCAAGCTCGAGGGAGCGGGAAAGGCTGCAAACGCGGCTAAATCGGGCGTTGCGGATATCGTTGTTAAGAGCGCGGACGAGGCTGTTGCGGCTGCAAAGAAGCTTATTTCCGTTCTTCCTGAGAACAATATGGCTCTCGCGGGAAGCACCGGCTTTGAGGAGAACGACGCTCCCGTAAACGCTTCGCTCAAGGGCGAAAAGCTGGTTGAGGCGCTTGCCGACAAGGGCTCCGTAATCGAGCTTGGCGCGGGCTTCGGAAGCGCGGCTTATACCGCTCTCGGTTCCGTTAGATTTGGCTCTGTTGCTTTTGTTGCAACCGATAAGGCTGAAAAGCTCACGGCTGACGACGCTGCGAAAATCGCTCGTTTCGTTCAGCTTGCAGACGTTTTCTCAATCCCCGTTGTAACCGTTGTCAGCACCGACGGCTTCGCGGGAAGCTCGGCTGCCGAGCTTTCGGGAAGTGTTCGTGAGTGCGCGAAGCTCGCTCAGGTTTACGCAACGGCAACTACCGCAAAGGTTAACCTGATTACAGGAAACGCTTTCGGCGCGGCTTATGCGGCGTTTGATTCTGCCGATATTTCTTACGCGTGGGAAAGCGCGAAGATTGCTCCGATGAGCCTTGAGGCAGGCAAGGTGTTTATGGGCGAGGAGCTTGTTGTAAATCCGTTTGCTGCGGCTTCCGAGGGTATGGTTGACGGCGTAATCGCTGCCGAGGACACCCGCGAGGCAATCGCTTCGGCACTGTGGATTTGCCAGAACAAGAGAGTTGCTTCTCCCGCGAGAAAGCGCCCGAATATTGCATTCTGATTATAAATATTTAGAGAGGTAAATAAAATGAAGAATTACACAATCACCGTAAACGGCACGGCTTACGACGTAACCGTAGAAGAAAACGGCGCCGGCGCTTCGGCACCCGTTGCTGCTGCTCCCGCACCCAAGGCTGCCGCTCCCAAGAAGGCTGCTGCTCCCGCTGCTGCGGGCGGCTCTCCCATAAACGCTCCTATGAGAGGCACTATCGTTGACGTTAAGGTTAAGGTTGGCGATAAGGTATCCAACGGCACGGTTGTCGCTGTTCTCGAAGCAATGAAGATGGAGAACGATATCGTTTCCGACAAGGACGGCGTTGTTGCGGCTGTTCTCGTAAACAAGGGCGATTCCGTTGAAACGGGCGCTCCCGTTGTTACTCTTTCCTAATAATACTTAAAACAGGAGATAATTATGGCTAAATTGAAAATAACGGAAACCGCTCTTCGCGACGCTCACCAGAGCCTTCTCGCGACGAGAATGTCCATAGATGAAATGCGCCCGATTTTGTCCGAAATGGACAAGGTTGGCTTCTACTCGGCTGAATGCTGGGGCGGCGCAACCTTCGATTCCTGCATCCGCTTCCTCAACGAAGACCCGTGGGAGCGCCTGAGAATTATCAGAAAGGAAATGCCTAACACCAAGCTCCAGATGCTGTTCAGAGGACAGAATATGCTGGGTTATCGTCACTACGCGGACGATTTGGTTGAGTATTTCGTTCAGAAGTCCATCGCAAACGGTATCGATATCATCAGAATTTTCGACGCCCTCAACGATATCAGAAACCTCGAAACCGCTATCAAGGCGGCGAAAAAGGAGCAGGGACACGCACAGGTTGCGATTTCCTACACCACGGGCGAGGTTTTCACACACGAGTATTATGTGAATTACGCGAAGCAGATTGAGAGCGCGGGCGCGGATTCGCTCTGCATTAAGGATATGGCGGCGCTGCTCACGCCTTACGAGGCGGAAACGCTTGTCAAGGACCTCAAGGCTGCGGTTAAAATCCCCGTTCAGCTTCACACCCACTACACCTCGGGACTTGCTTCGATGTGCATTATCAAGGCTGTTGAAGCGGGAGTTGACGCGGTTGATACGGCTATTTCGCCGCTTGCTCTCGGTACATCTCACGCTCCCACGGAGTCGATTGTCGCGACATTTATGGGAACCGAATATGATACCGGAATTGATTTGATTAAGCTCAACGAAATCCGCGAGTACTTTATGGGACTGCGTAAAAAGTACATCGACAGCGGCTTGCTCGACCCGTCGATGCTTGCTACCAACACCAAGGCGCTGATTTATCAGGTACCGGGCGGAATGCTCTCCAACTTGCTCTCGCAGCTTAAGCAGGCGGGCAAGGCTGACCAGCTTGAAGAGGTGCTCAAGGAAGTTCCGCGTGTTCGTAAGGACAGCGGTTTCCCGCCGCTCGTTACCCCGACATCTCAGATTGTCGGCACTCAGGCGGTGTTCAACGTAATTATGGGCGAGCGCTACAAGACCGTCACCAAGGAATTCAAGGGAATGGTTAAGGGCGAATACGGCAGAACTCCCGTGGAAATCGACCCCGAGTTCCGCAAGAAGATTATCGGCGACGAAGAGCCGATTACCTGCCGTCCCGCAGACCAGCTTGCGCCCGAGTTTGAGGCAATGAAGGAAGAAGCGAAGGAGTGGATTGACGGCTCGTCTGTCGAGGACGTCCTCACCTACGCGATGTTCCCGAAGGTTGCGCCGAAGTTCTTCGAGAACCGTCGCGACAAGGAGCTCGGCATTGACGCAGCTCACGCAGATAAGCAGAATAAGGTTCACCCTGTCTGATATTTTAATCCCCGTCGTCTAGGCGGGGATTTACTTGTATATAATATATGTGGTTAACGTCCGTTAGATAATTCTGCTGATATCGTTTACAAAAAAATACGCCTAAAATTCGTTATTTTGCACAAATCAAAGGTTACAAATTGGTAACATTTAAGTCGATTTTTTTGGCATTTTTTAATTAACAAATATAAACAGCAAAAAAGTGGCTTTGTTGTGCGATTTTTTGTGAAAAAATGTTACATAAGGTTTGTTAAGTAATAAAGTAAAAAAAGTGGCAAAATAAACAAGTTTTGTGCACGAAAGGCGGCTTTAAGGGCTTTTTTGAAAAATTTTTGAAAAAACCACTTGCAAAAATGAAAAAAATATGTTAAACTTACAAATGTAATCGAGTGGCAATGAATTATGTGGATTGTTGCTAACTCGGTCAATATAACCGTACCGCTAAAGCACCGGGGATAGCCTCGTGCATCGGACGGAACCATTTATTTTAGGAGGAAAAACCAATGAAGAAAAGAATTTTGGCAGCGCTCGTAGCGTCTGCTGCTGTTCTCTCGCTCGCAGGCTGCAACAAGGGTGGCACTTCCAGCACCTCTACCAGCAGCTCTTCCAGCGACAAGAGCACTTCCAGCACTACTTCCAAGGAAGAGTCCAAGCCCGCTGAGGATGTTAAGGATGACGACGACACCCTCACAATCCTGACCTGGGAGTCCAACTCCGATATTCAGGTTCAGAAGAAGTTCTTCTGCGAGAAGACCGGTATCGCTGAGGATAAGATCAACATCGTAACCGTAGGCGCTGACGGTACAGCAGGCCGCGACGGTATCAAGCAGTATATGCTCGGTTCCGAGGACGCTGACCTCTTCACAATGGACGCTGAGTGGACCTCTCTGTTCACCAACGATGATTCGCTCACCATGCCTTACAGCGAAGTTGGTCTGAAGGCTGCTGACTTCCCGAATGCTTACAAGTACACTATCGAGATGGGTACTGCGGAAAACGGCATCTTTAAGGCTGCTTCCTTCCAGTGCACACCCGGCGGCTTCGTTTACAGAGCTGACCTCGCAAAAGAGTACCTCGGCGTAAACAATCCTACCGAGATGCAGGCTAAGGTTAAGGACTGGGATACCTTCAAGGCAACCGCTGAGACCCTTTACAGCGCTTCCGGCAACAAGACTTCCATCTGCGCTACTACCGGTGGTTTGTGGCAGGTATATCAGTGCTTCAGAACTCAGCCTTGGGTTAAGGATGGCAAGTTCGTAATGGATACTGCTGAGCAGTTCTATGATATCGCTAAGGGCTACGTTGACAACAAGCTCTGCGCTAACGTTCCTCAGTGGGATCAGGCTT
>CAMEQX010000104.1 GCA_945933905.1 uncultured Clostridia bacterium | reverse complement strand
ATTTTCTGCGTCATACAGCTAACCGTCGCCCTTTTGACGCTGTCGATTTTCTTTATCGCGTCTTCCATTTTCGCCGCGCAGTTTGCGCAGTCGAGGTCAATTAGTTTGAACGTCTTTTTCATAGCAATTTCCTTTCAAATCACACTTTTTCGATAACCGCATAGCAGCACGGAATTAACCCGTCAATCAGCTTTGTGCGAAGCCTCCCCACGCCGCAGGACTTCAGCATTTCCTTGTACGTTTCGGGGGAATAGCTTGCCGAAGCGTTATAGCCGAGCTTCGCGTAGATTTTGAGCATCATTTCTCCGTTGCCCTTTGTGAGAAAAGTCGGCAAAAGCAGCTTCCCGCCCTTTTTCAGCACGCGGTAAAGCTCCCGCACAGCGTTTTGCGGGTTGTCAATCAGATGAAGAACATTTCCCGCGATGACGATATCATAGGTTTCGTCCGCTTCCTGCAAATCAAAAATGTTTCTCTCGGCAAAGGAAACGTTGTCCTTGCCGCGCGCCGCAGCCTTTTTCTTTGCGGTTTTGAGCATATTTTCCGAAATGTCCGTGCAGAGAACCGACTCCGCTCTCACCGCCGCCGCAAACGACAATTCTCCCGTTCCCGCAGCGCAGTCGAGAACCTTTGCTCCGTTCGGCACAAGGCGGCGTGTAATCGCGCACATTTCGCGGTAAACCTTGCCGTTGGTG
Source organism: uncultured Clostridia bacterium (assembly GCA_945933905.1). Classification (GTDB taxonomy): domain Bacteria; phylum Bacillota; class Clostridia; order Oscillospirales; family Ruminococcaceae; genus CAG-115. The sequence continues at coordinate 4,952 of CAMEQX010000104.1, read as the reverse complement.
AGTTCAATCGTGTCATAAAGCCCCGCAACTCTGTCCCAGAAAGTAGCCATAGAAAATCTCCTTTCACTCGTTGATATGGTCAAGACCTTGCTTTAAAATCGTGATAACGTGGTCGTCGGCAAGCGAGTAGAACACGGTTTTTCCCTCGCGCCTAAACCTCACAAGTCCTGCGTTTTTGAGGATTTTGAGCTGATGCGAAACCGCAGAATTCGTCATACCCACGGCAGTCGAGATATCGCACACGCAAAGCTCTCCGTATGAAAGCGCCGTGAGAATTTTAATCCGCGTGGAGTCCCCGAAGACCTTGAAAAGCTCCGACAAATCAATCAGCGCGTCCTCGTCGGGCATATTCCCGCGGATTTTCTCGATGCTCTCGGGATGCGCGTGAAGCAGCTCGCAGTGCGGAATTTCACCTATCATTTTCTCACCCTCTCGTTTTATCATTTGAATAACTGTTCAATCGTTTGATTGTATTATAACTCTATTTTAATTCGTTGTCAAGAACGTATTCGGGCGATTTTTCAAAATAACTCACATTCCCACTTGAAATCAAACTATTTCTCCCGATATCTCGCTATTTTGTACAGTTCAAGAAAAATGAAATGAATTGCGAGAAACAGAGAAAAATAGAGAGAAATTGAGAGAAATGCAAAGAAAATGTGATATATTTGAAATTTGCGGGAAAAAGTGCTTGACAAATGGAAAGAAATCTTGTATAATGACTTTTGTTGATTGTAAAAATGTGTAGAAAACACATCAATATTAACAGGAGGAAAAAACAATGTCAACTTATATGCCTAACGCACAGACAGTTGAGCGCGCTTGGTACGTTCTGGACGCTGCTGAAAAGCCGCTCGGACGCGTTGCCGCAACCGCCGCTCACCTGCTCAGAGGAAAGCACAAGCCGACTTTCGCGCCTCACTGCGACTGCGGCGACCACGTTATCATCATCAACTGCTCGAAGGCAGTTCTGACCGGCAAGAAGCTGGAGAAGAAGTTTTACAGATGGCACACCGGCTGGATTGGACACCTCAAGGAAGTAAACTACGGCACCTTGATGAAGGAAAATCCCGAGAAAGCGATGACGCTCGCGGTAAACGGAATGCTTCCCAACACCACGCTCGGAAGAAAAGCTCTCACCAGACTGCGCTGCTATGCGGGTGCAGAGCACAAGAACGCGGCTCAGAAGCCGGTTGATTACAAGTTTTAAGGAGGGCTTTTTATGTACGAATCTAAACCTTACTACTACGGAACAGGCAGAAGAAAGCACTCCGTAGCACGCGTAAGAGTGTATCCCGGAAGCGGTTCCATCACCATTAACGGAAGAGATATCGACGACTATTTTGGTCTTGACACCCTCAAGCTGATTGTTCGTCAGCCTCTCGCGCTCACCGATACTCTTGAGAAGTTTGATATCATCTGCACCGTTGCAGGCGGCGGCGTAACCGGACAGGCAGGCGCAATCCGCCACGGTCTTTCGAGAGCGCTTCTTCAGTACTCCGACGAGCTTCGTCCCGTACTCAAGAAGGCAGGCTTCCTCACTCGTGACCCGAGAATGAAGGAAAGAAAGAAGTACGGCTTGAAGGCAGCTCGCCGTGCTCCGCAGTTCTCGAAGCGCTAATCCCATTCCACACTGCAAAACAAACGCTCGCTTTTCGGCGGGCGTTTTTGTTATGTAAAGAGAAGCTCCCCGCCGGCTGACGAGGAGCGTTTTTGTTGAATTATCAGCGTTCAAATCTTGAAACGATATCGTTGATATCCTTGACGGTTTCCATATTTTTGCCGATAAAGCCGTCAAGCTCGTTTATCATATCGCGCGTAGCCTCGATTCACGCGTTTATCGCGAGAAGGTGCGTTTTGCTTGCGATGTTTTGAATAATCTTGACATTGTTGTTGATACCCGAAAGGAAAGCGCCGCCGTTATAGAAGCCGTCCTTAGCGGAGGTTATGGCTTTGCGCCGTGTCTATGTACTCGGGGTTGTTGGGCTGGGAGAGGAGCTTTTTGATATCCGCCGCAGAAGCGTATCCGAATTCTCGACAAACTGCTCGATAAGCCCTGCCTGTCCCGTAACGACGTCGGACGCCTTCGTGCTGATAAACACGGCCAGAAAAGTCATACACACAAACGAGGGAAAGCCGACCTCGTATTTCTGTCAAGCAAACCTTGTTGATTTCGCCGCGCCGATTATGCTCGGCGACCGAATGATAGGAAGCTTTATCGGCGGACAGGTTCTCGCCGAGGAGCCCGATTAGGAGAAAATGCGCGAGGTTGCGAAGGAAATCGGAGTTGACGAGGAAGCGTTTGTTGAGGCGGTGAAAAAGGTTCAGATTATCCCGAAAGCCGCAATCGACCGCTCCACAAGCTTTATCTACGAGTTCGCGGGAGTTATCTCGAATATGGCTTTCAAGTCCTACGAAACAATCCGTCTTGCCGAGCAGTCCGCAAAGCAAAAATCCGACTTTCTCGCGAATATGAGCCACGAAATCCGCACGCCGATGAACGCGGTGCTCGGAATGGCTGAAATGGCTCTGCGAGAGGAAATGACGCCTCAGGCGAAGGAGTATATCCGACAAATTCGCGCCTCGGGCAAAAATCTGCTCACGATAATCAACGACATTCTCGACTTCTCCAAGATTGAGTCGGGCAAAATGAACATCGTTGAGGTTGTCTATGAGCCGCTCTCCATCATCAACTCGCTTTCCAATATCGTCAACACGCGCATAGGCTCGAAGAAGTTGGAGTTCACGGTTGACTTTGACGCAAAGCTCCCGCACAAGCTGTACGGCGACAACATCAGAGTGCAGCAAATTCTCCTCAATCTCTTGAACAACGCGGTGAAATTCACAGAAAAAGGCGAGGTTCACCTGTCGATTTCGTTTGAACCGATTGACAACGAAACGATAATGCTCAAAGCGGTTGTTCGCGACACGGGAATAGGCATCAAGGAACAGGATTTCGAGAAGCTGTTCCAGTCCTTCCAGCAGGTTGACAGCAAGCGCAACCGCAATATCGAGGGCACAGGACTTGAGCTTGCGATTTCACAGCAGCTTTTGCGGCTGATGGACGGAAGAATTTCGGTTGAGAGCGAGTACGAAAAGGGAAGCACGTTTTACGTCAACCTCCCGCAGAAAATCATCGACCCCGCGCCGTCAATCCCCGTTCCCGACAGCGACTTGAAGGCGGCGCTTATCATCGAAAACGAGTTTGTCCTCAAGCAAATCTGCAAGGACCTCTCGGCGCTTGGAATAAAATACACCGACCTTGAAAAGCACGGAAATCTCGAAAGCGTCACGGACGGCTACATAATCGTTGAAAAGCACCTTTTCGGCGAAAGAATAAAGAAATCTCTCGCCGACAACCCGCGCCTGAAATGCCTGCTTATCGCGCCGTTTGAAAGCGCCGCCGATATAAACACGCCGCGCGTGAAAATGCTGCACAAGCCCGTGTTCTCGCTGGGACTTTACTCTGCGCTCGGACTTGGAGAAAATCTCGCGGAAATCAGCGACTCCTCCGAGGACAATTTCGTGTTCACAGCACCCGACGCTCATATACTTATCGTTGACGACAACCCGATAAACTTGACGGTAGCGTGCGGTATTATCGAGCCGCTCGGAATGCAGGTTGACACGGCAACGGGCGCTCTCGAAACCATCGAAAAGGTCAAGAAAATCAAGTATGATATTGTGTTTATGGACCATATGATGCCCGAGGTTGACGGTATCGAAACCACGCATATTATCCGCAGACTGATTGTCGGCTACGAAGATGTTCCGATAATCGCGCTCACGGCAAACGCAATCGGCGGCACAAAGGAAATGTTCCTGCGCGAAGGAATGAACGATTTTGTGGCAAAGCCGATTGAGGTGACGGACATTGTTGCGGCAATCAGGCGGTGGCTCCCGAACGAGAAGATTATCCCAATTGCCGCGCAGAAAGCTCAAAAGCCCGCCGAGAAAAAGCAGGAGCTTGTTATCGAGGGCTTGAACACGCAGCACGCGCTCTCGCTTCTCGGCAGCGAAAAGCTGTATATGCAGATACTCAAGAAGTATTATCTGTCAATCGAGAAGCGCGCCGCGATAATCTCCGATATGCTTCAGAAGAATGACATAAAGGGCTATACAATCGAGGTTCATTCGCTCAAAAGCACCTCTCGGCAAATCGGCGCAGACGAGCTTGCCGACCTTGCCGCAAGCCTTGAAAAAGCGGGAAACGAGCAGAATATCGACCTCATTCTCGCGAAAACAAGCGACCTTATTGCCGATTTCCTCGAGTACAAGAAAATTCTCGCGCCGGCGTTCCCCGATATTGAGGAAACCACCGCGCAAGGCTCCGCAAGCATTGATGACGTGATGAATTTGCTTAGCGAGATGACCGAAGCGCTTGACGCGTTTGACACGCTTTTGATGGACGAGGTTATCGAGAAGATGTCGAAGTTCACCTTCTCGGAGGAACAGCAAAAGTGCTTCGACAATCTGAAATCCGCGGCGGAGCTGAGCGATATAGACGCGTGCGCGGCGGCGGTTGAAGCGTGGAAGCAAGCCGCAAAAGCCGAGGAGCAAAGCCTGCTTGCAAATCCCGACGAGGTGAAGAAAATTCTCGAAAACGTAGAAACCGCGCTCGAGGATTTCGACACGCTGCTGGTTGACGAGGCTGTCGAGAAGATGGACAAAATGCACTTCCCCGACAACCAAAAGGAGCTGTTCAAAAAGCTGAAAAAAGCCGCCGAAACCACGGATATCGAGCTTTGCGCGAAGATTGTCGAGGAGTGGAAACAGCTGCTGTAAGCAAGAAAAATCAAACAAAAATCTTCCCCGTGAAATCAATCACGGGGGATTTTTTATCCCAAAACACCTAAAGCATTCCCCAAGTCCGCCGAGAAGTCTTCAGATACTAGGAAACTGCGTTACGGCTAGGCTTTGTGCCTGCCGTAATGCAGTTGACGAAGTAGATG
>CAMEQX010000103.1 GCA_945933905.1 uncultured Clostridia bacterium | reverse complement strand
ACCTTGCGGGCGAGTTGTCCGAGAAGTATCAAAGCCGCGTTATCCCGCTGAACTGCGTTGATATGGACGAGGACAAAATCAAGGAAATTCTCGGCGAAGTGCTGCTGAAATTCCCCGTCCGCGAGGTGAAAATCAAGATGCCGCGCTGGATTTCCGCTCTCGACAAGGAACACTGGCTCAAGAAGGACGTTTTCTCGTGTATAAAAGCGGCGGCTGCCGAAATCCACGGGATAAACGACATCAAAACCTGCGCGGAAAGCGTTTTGCAGTGCGATTACGTAAAGCGTGCGGAGGCAACCGACATTGATTTGGGAACAGGCTCGGGTGTTGTCGATATAACGCTTGAAAACGAGCTGTTTTACAAAATTCTCGGCGAGGCGACCGGTCTTGAGCTGAACAGCGAGAACGACCTTATGCCGTGTATGATTGAGCTTGCAAACATCAAGCGCAGATACGAGCGGGTGAAAAACGCGCTTGACGAGGTTGAGGCAACGGGCTACGGGATTGTGCTGCCGCAAATGGACGAACTCACGCTTGAAGAGCCGCAGATTATCAAGCAAGGCGGGAAATACGGCGTGCGCTTGAAGGCGTCGGCGCCGTCCATTCATATGATGAGCGCGAATATCACCACGGAAATCAACCCCATCGTCGGCAGCGAAAAGCAGTCCGAGGAGCTTATCAGTTACCTTTTGAACGACTTTGAGGAGAACCCGACGAAAATCTGGGAGAGCAACATTTTTGGCAAATCGCTGTCGGATTTGGTGAACGAGGGCTTGCACAACAAGCTCAACCGAATGCCGCAGGACGCGCGAATGAAGCTCCAGGAAACAATCGGCAGAATTATCAACGACGGCTGCGGCGGGTTGATTTGTATAATTCTGTAAAATTTTCGAGCCGGCGGGAAATTTATCCTGTCGGCTCGCTTTTTTTCAAAAAAGTACTTGACAAAGAGTTTTTGTTGTGCTATAATATTAACGTTAAATTGCTGGTGTAGCTCAGTCGGTAGAGCAGCGCATTCGTAATGCGCAGGTCGGGGGTTCGAGTCCGTTCACCAGCTCCATAAGAAAACCGCTTTGCATAGCCGTTTGTGGCAAGCAAGGCGGTTTTTGCTTTTCGGGGAAAATCGGCGATAGTGCGCTATTAGTGCGCCATTGTGAAAAAACACGATTAAACAACACTTAACAATACAACAAATAAACCGCTCGTTTGGAGCGGCTTTTTCTGTATTCGGGGCGGATTTTTGGCGCTTGCTGTTGCCCTCAAATTGAGGGGGACTTGCGGCGGGGTTTGGTGTTCGGAGCGGAATGTTTCACGCGTTCCGCCTTTGCAAGAGCTGTTCCAGACCGTCAACCGCCTCGCTGTCGGCTTGCTCGACAAGGTGCAGATACTTGTTTGTGGTTGTGAAATCGGCGTGCCCGAGCCGCTCCTGTACCGTTTTCAAGTCCGTTCCGTTGTATAACAGCAAGGTCGCCGAGGTGTGCCGCAGGCTGTGGAATTTGCGGTGCGGTATATCGTGCCGTTTCAGAAACTTGTCAAACTGCCGCGAGGGCGTTTGCGGGTGCATTATCGCGCCGTTCCATTGTGTGAAAACCCACTCTTCATCCGTCCGAGCTGTCCCGAGCCGCATTTCGTCCAGCAAGTGATGTTGAGCAAGCTGTTTGAGCAATTCAATGCAAGAGGCGTTCAGCGTGACCGTTCGCGCCTTGCCGCTTTTCGGGGCTTTTGTTTTCACGGGTTCGCCCTTTATCTTATACGCGGAACGGCTTATTGTCATTTTTCTTGTGTTGAAATTGATATCTGAGAATTTCAGCCCCACAAGCTCACCCTCGCGCGCTCCCGTGAATATAGCAAGCTGAATGAGTGCTTGAAACTGCAAATCCTCGTCTTTGAGGCATTGGAGAATGTACGCGGCTTGCTGTCGTGTGAAAATCTCGATTTCGGGGCGCGGCGCTTTCGGCAGCGTGAGCCGTTTCGCCTCGGCGGGATTTGTGGTTATATAGCCGAGTTTGGTTGCCAGCGTGAGCATAGATTGGAGAACCGCGAGTTTTCGGCGGATTGTGGACGGTGAGAGCTTTTCGCCGCTTTCATCGGGCGAGCCGTCCCGCTTTAGCTTTGGCATTTCGGCAAGCTGTTTGACAAACTGCTGGACGTGGACGGGTTTCAGCTCGTTCAGCTTGATGTGCCCGAGCGCCGGCAGAATGATTGTATCAATCACCCGAGAATATGCGCTAAAGCACACGGGGCTCAACGTTTCCTTGACTGCGGAGAGGTAAACGGGGGCAAAGTCCGCGAGTTTGAGGCTTGCCGCCGAGCCGACAAGACCGTTCTTGCATTTCTCCTCAAACTGCACCGCCTGCCTGTTCAGCTCGCGCTCAATCTGCTTTGCCGTCAAGCCGCTCGCGGGCTTATAAGTCATTGTGTACGGTTTCAGCCGCTCGCCGTTGCTGTCATACCCGCGGTAAACTCGGATTGTGTAGCTGATTATCTCGCCGTTCTTATTCTTTCGGGGGGTTATTGCTGCCATTTTCGCTCACTCCTTTGTAATCATTAGTTTGTATAAGCAGGTGTGTATTAGAGTATTTTGCAATTATATTGTCAATTATAACCGTTGAAAGTGTTTCTGCACTACGCGCGTATTGTTTCGCGATGATGTTTGACAAATCTGTATAATTATCATATCTCATCTGAAAAAGCTTAGCGTATGCAAGCCACATTTCAGCCTCGCTTTCATCTTCAAAATCAGTATTTAAAACGTGAATTGCCCGAGATATTTCATAAATCAAATCATCAAAATCCGCGGCTGAAATGAAATCCGAAACAATTTCATTTTCCCTCACTACTTTATTATAGCAAAGTTTGTTTATTGTCCGCAGTTGGAATATTGCAGTTTCCGAAAGCCCCGTATATTCGCACACGGCTTTCAAATCAACGTTTGCCGACTTTACGTCTGTTCGCCCGAGCAAGTAATCAGCCGAAACATTAAAATAATCGGCAATTTTCGTGAGCGTCAGCGCGTCCGGAATATTGTTGCCGTCACGGTATTGAGCCAGCGATTGCCGCGTTATTCCCATTTCTTCGGCGATTACATTTAGATTTTTGTAGGAGCTAAATATCAAACTTGAAAGCCTTTGGGAAAATATCGAAAACTTTTCCTTTGGTTTTCTGCCTCTTTTGTTTTGCGTTTCTTCCATTTTCATTACCTCTGTGTTAATTATTCTGTCTTTGTGGTTTACAAAGCAAAAAGTACTTGCTTTTCTGTTCTTTTCGTGCTATAATATGATTATACCACAAGAAATTAACTTTGTCAAGAGAAAAGAAATAATAATTTACAGAAAGTGGTGAAAAAATGGGCGTTAAGAAAACCGATTTGAGCAGCGTTTCTCCCGAGGAGCGTGAACTCATCGAGGCAAGGCGGGCTTATAAGCGCGAGTGGCGAAAAAACAACAAGGAGCGGATTGAAGAACACAACCGCCGCTTTTGGGCAAAGAAAGCCGCTCAAATGAAATCTGAAAACAAGGCTTAAACCACAACAGAAAGGAAAATACCCACAATGGTTATTATTCAACAAAGAGATGATAACGGCAAGGTAACAGCAGAAATTGAGGTAAATTCTAACACGAGATTTCTCGCACGTTGCAAGAACTGCGGCGCTCCTGTCGCGGCAACATCGGAGATTATAAGAGATTTTCACCTGTTCTATGACGAGAACGCGCAAGTAATTTGTGAGAAATGCACTCCTTATAAAGTAGTGTTTTCTACAAAATAAAAAGCCGCCTATCGTTCCCACAAACGACAGACGGCAAGAGCAAAACCACACAAGGCAAGTTAAAGCTCCGATTATATTATACCACAATTTGCGGAGCTTTGCAAGGTGAAAGGAGAAAAATCTTGCAGTTTTTTGCAGTTCCGAATGTTATACAATACGATTGAAAGGAGTGAAACGTATGGAACAAATACTTAACATACCGCGAATGGAAACAATCAAGAAAACCGCCGAGCTTTTCGGCTTGCCGGTGCATTTCGTTCGGAGCAAGGTTTCAAGCGGCGAGGTGGTTGCGGTTCGCGCGGGAAAGCGTTTTCTCGTCAACGTTGACAAGTTCGCCGAATACCTCAACACCTCGACTATTAAACAGGAAAGCGCGGGCAATAACGAGAGTGACTGCCGCGTCAAGAGGATTTGCTGATGAACGAGAATATCCTCTTAAATGCGGCGCTGGAGTACGCGCGGGCAGGGTTTCGGGTGTTTCCGCTCGAGGCAAAAGGCAAAAAGCCGCTCGTTCCAAAGTGGAAAGAGAACGCCACAACGGACGAGAACCAAATCCGTGCGCTGTGGGCGCAATATCCGAGCGCGAATATCGGGCTTGCTACGGGCGAAAACGCGCGCGAGAGCGGCTTATTCCTCACGGTTATTGACCTTGACAACAAGCCCGAGAAGAACGTAAACGGCTTCAAAACGCTGTACGAGTGGCAACAGGAGAACGGCGTGCTCCCCGAAACGCTTGCTGTTAAAACAGGCAGCGGCGGTTTTCACTTTTACTACTTCACCGAAAAGCGCTATTCAATCGGCGCGGATATCCTCGGGACAGGCTCGGGCGTTGATTTCAGAGCAAGCGGCGGTTATGTTGTAGCACCGCCGAGCGTTCATAATAACGGGAATTGCTACGAGTGGCAGAGCGAGTTCAAGCCCGAGAATATCGCCCGAGCGGACAGCTTGCTCGAAAAACTCTTGACAAAAGAGAAAAAGCCTGCACCGCGCCCCGTTCAGAGCAAGAGCACGTTCAAAGCAGTCACGCTTTCGGGAAATCCCGCCGACAGAGCTATTCAGCGGCTCGGGCTTTCCTTTGGTATCGGCGCGAGAAACGACAACCTTTTCAAGCTCGCGGAAAGTATGCAAGCAAGCGGGTTCGCCGATGAGGTTATTATCTCGGAGCTGGAGCGCGTAAACAGAGAGGTTTGCACCGAGCCGCTCCCCGATAACGAATTACAGACGATTGCAAAAAGCGCGCTGGAGCGGTACAATAAAGGACACCCGCGCGACATCGCCGCTGCCGGAAGTATCGAGGCTTGCGAGGAGCGGCTGAAAAGCGAGGATTTCCCCTACATAATCCCGCACGAAAACAAGGACGGCACAATTTGGTATTCGGTCGGTCGCCCCGAGCTTGCGGCATACGTTCGCGAGCACGACAGGTATTTTTTTCTTGAAACGAAAGGCAATAACCCGCCTGTTTTTTGGTATGAAAACGGCTTTTACCGTCATATAGACGATAACACTTTCAAGGGCAAAATCAAGGCGCACATCGCGCGATTTGACGAGCGGCTTATAAATACCAAGGATTTGGACGAGGTGTACAAGCTGCTGCTCACGGACGGGCAGCGCGTTCCGCTCGAGCTGCGCCCCGAGAACGAAAACCTTATCTGCTTTCAGAACGGCGTGCTTGACATCACAAGCGGGCGCTTGCTCCTCCACTCCCCCGATTACCTTTTCACAAATCAAATCCCCTGCAACTGGACGTATAAGCGCGGCGAATTTGAGCCGAAATGCGAGCGTTTTGACGAGTTTTTGCACACGCTGACAGGCGGCGACAAGGATATTATCAACCTTTTGTGGGAGTTCATCGGGCTTACAATATCAAACGTGGCGGGGTTCAGACCAAAGCAGGCG
>CAMEQX010000102.1 GCA_945933905.1 uncultured Clostridia bacterium | reverse complement strand
AGTCCGCTTTTTCACGTTACTACGTCATTATAGCACAATTTTCAGAGCTTGTCAAGTATTTCTATCACGTTTATTAAACAACAACCGACGTTTCATTCAAATAAGCAGCGCTTGTGAACTAAGTAAAAGTGGCTTTATATAAAGGCTTTTGTTTAAATTGAACAAACAATCAAGATGTTTTCGCTTAATTTTTTTGCAATTATTTTATGTTTGTGAAAAAACACAGAAATGATACTATATCTATCACGCTTTCGCCCTGTAAAGAAACATAATCAGTAATGATAAAATATCACTTATCGCCAATGATATAATAAGTATCAAAAGGAGATGATTTTATGACAATACTTTATGAATTATGCGAGCGAATTGCCGTTTTCAGAAACAATCTCGGGATAACTCAGGCTGAGCTCGGAAAAAAACTCGGCGTCACCAGAAGCGCTGTAAATTCTTGGGAAATGGGACTTTCTATCCCGCAGCTAAAGCACGTTATCGAGATGGCGCGGATTTTCAACACAACACTTGACGGAATGGTAAGCAAATCGGAGCAAGTAATCGTAAATATTACAGAGCTTTCTCCCAAAGAACAGCAGGCTGTTTTCAATATGGTTGAGTGTCTGAAAGAAAGCCACGCCAAAAACAAGCGCTGATTTTTTCACGGTAAAGCCGTTCGAGCTCTTTTCGAGAAAATACAAGATATGCACCCCAAATTGCCTGAAATCAGGAGTGCATATCTTCTCGAAAAGCTCGATTTTTTTAAATTTGCCCTTGACAATTAAAATGAATTCGGCTATAATAGAGAACGAACGTTAGCGTAATGTGCAAACAATCATACAAAGGAGAGTGAGAAAATGAACAAAAGATATTTGAAAAAACTGCTGATAATTGCTGTTCCCCTTATGCTAAGCAACGTCATTTCACAAGTTCAGATGATAATTGACAGAATTTTCCTCGGGCAGATGAATACATATTATATGAGCGCTCTCGGAAATGTCACGGCGCCGATGTGGACAACAATGTCGTTTTGCTTTACAATCGCCACGGGCGCTTCAATCCTTATCAGCCAGAATGTCGGCGCGGGAAACAAGGAAAATGTCGAAAAATACGCCGCTTCCCTTGTGAAATGGAACAATATTATCCCCATTTTGCTTTTCTTTTTCTGGATGTTTTTGGGAAGAGTTGTTTTTGGACTAATGGGCGTTGACGAGGAAATTATGGATATGTGTTTGGGCTATACGAGATATTTCGCGCCGACCTTCCTTGTTGTTGGCATCGAAAGCTCGTTTATGGTGATAATGCAGACCTCAAACTACACAAAGCCGATGATTTTCTACGGGATAATTCGCGCGGGGCTGAATATTTTTCTAGACTGGGTGCTTATTTTCGGAAACCTCGGCTTCCCGATGCTTGGAATTGAAGGCGCGGCAATAGCCACATCTGCCGCGGAATTTGCGGGATGTATTTTCGCAACGATTGTTGTGTTGAAAAACAAATCGGTTACAACCAAGCCTCCACTGAAAAGCGTTGTGAAAGCGCCGCTGAAGCCGTTTTTGGCTTCGATTAAGCTCGGTGTAAACGCCGGTCTTGAGGATTTGGCTTGGAATATCGGAAACCTTGTTATCATCAGCATTCTCAACACCATTGATATAACCGCCGCGGGTATTTACTCGATTGTATTCAGCGTGGAAGTGCTTGTTGTGGTTATCATCGGCGCAATCGGAAACGGAACGATGACCATTTCGGGTGAAGCAAAGGGTATGGACGACGTCAAAATGCTAACGGGCGTTTGCAAAATCGCTTATCTGCTCTGCGCGGGAGTTGCGGTTATTACGCTGACGATTTGCCTTATCATACCCGAAAACATTCTTTCCCTGTTCACAAAAGACCAAACCATCATCACAACTTGCAGCATTTATCTCGCGCTTGTCTGCATAAACCTTTTCTGCAAATCGGGAAATATTATTGTCGGAAGCGGAATTAGAGGCAGCGGAAATACGCGCTGGATGCTGTTGACGCAGATTTTCGGTACATTCTTTGTTGTGGGCTGTGCTTGTCTGTTTGTGTATGGCTTCGGTCTCGGGATAATCGGAGTTTTCTTCGCGGTTATCGCAGACGAGGGCGTGCGTGCCTTAATCAATCTGTTTAAGCTGAGACGGATTACTAAAATATGGAAAGAGCAAAAAGCAAGCATTGCAAAGGTATAAAAAAAGCGGCGTTTATGGCGCCGCTTTTGATTTTGTATAATTTGAGCTGAAAAAGGGCGCGCATTTCTGCACGCCCATATTTTCATTCAAGTCCGAGGAACATTTTGAGGATTTCAAGCGCGTCCTTCGAGTTTATCGCGCCGTCTTTGTTTACATCGGAAACAACCGGGTTTGTTCCGCTTTCAATTCCGAGGAAATCCTTAAGTACCGCGAGAGAGTCCTTTGCATTCAGAATACCGTCGTTGTCCATATCGCCCGAGCGGTCGCTGAATTTGCCGAGCATTACGACATATTCGCCGCTCTCGCTTACCTTAAGACCGATTGCCGAGCCGTTTTCGTCAATCTTTACGTTATCAACAAAAACGAGTTCGCCGTCAACCTTTTTGTAAAGATTTGCAAATTTCTGCGCGTGTTCCTTCTTAAAGTTGATGTTGAGCGTAGCACCATCGGAAATATCGCCGATTTTGAAGCCTACTCCGATATCTCCGCGAAGAATTTCTACGCCTGTTGCGGTGATGACCTCAATCGAGAAATCATAGTCATGAATATCGCCGTCCGTGAGCGTTGAGCCGTCAACCGTCCAGCTGAACGCCGTGCTTATCCTGAACGTGATAATCGCCTTGCTGTCCTTGATTGCCTTGATTACATCGGCGGGAATTTTCTTGTCGCCGCCCAAATAAATCATTTTGTTTTCGCCCTCGGTCATCTTTCCGATATCCCTTGCGACATCACTCCAGCTCTTTTCCTCGCCGTCAATCATGGGCTTGTCGGGGTCGTAGGCGGGAGTTGTAGGTCTTGACGAAGAACCGCCGTTTCCGCCGCCGCTTGACGGAGCGTCAACCTGCGGGAAATAAATTATCAGATCGGCTCCTCCCGCTGCCTGTATCTGCTCAATGCCTATGCTATTAACGCCGGTACCAACATTTATTTGTGAATCAAACTGGAAACTACTGCCTGATTTGCCGCCTTTCCAGAGCTGCCAGCCGGTCGTGTCGTACTTTTTGCCGGATGCCGGCGGGTTACTTACGGTCAATTTTGCCGCATGGTTGCTTATCGTTGCCGGAGAGCCGTTTTTCAACAACGGGCTTTCGAAATATGAACCCTCAGGTATAGTATCATACGCGATTGGAACTTCTCCCGTCACATAGACAGAGGTTATTTCATTCAGCCAAATCGTAGTTTCATCAGGATTTGAGTGCAAAATCTCCCCGAATTTTTGAGCAAGATTTACTTGAAGTATGTAATATGTTCCTGAAAAATAGTTACCGGATATACCCCAAATGCTATTGGCGTTTGCGTTAAGCATATAGCTTAATGCTGCATTCGTTGTTGTACCATCTTCGCACTCAAACAAATCTTTGGATGTAAACTGACCGTCAGTGCTATCACCGTCAACTTTCACAAGGACATCTCTGAGAAGGTAAAGATTGTCTGCGTTAAAATTTGTGATTTCGCCCGCAAAACTCTCTATATTAGTCCAAAGGGCAGTTTTATTATCTACTGAACCGTCACTAATCTTCTTAAAGGAACCGTCTTTGTAGCAGAGATAAAACTTATTACTGCCGTCAATATCACCGATCTCGTTTGTAATCGGGATTGTTTTGATACTGTTATCTGCGTTTCTTTCCCAAGCACCAACCGCGTTCATTATTTTGAGGTCAAGTGTCTTATAGCTATTCTGAAGCTGAATTATGGTTACGACACGTCCAAATTTGTCCGATGGTAAAAATCTATCAACTTCAGATAAAGCCTTGAAAGTATCCATTGGTACGGATATTGAAGTACTGCCGGCAGAAATAGATTTCGTTGTGCCCTTCTCGGCAGAACTAGCCACAATAGTATTACCGCCGGAAGGAGTACCATACCATACAGTCCACGACGATTCCATCAGCGGGTCGTTTGTATCAAAACCAAGGGTACGATTAAGCGGGAATGACGATACAGTTTCCTGCGAGTCAGTGCTTATTCCTGTAGTATCCGGGTCAGCGGTGGTGACAATATATTTGTGCTCGGATTTGATTTTGACATCTGAATAAGAATTCGATGAACTATTATGCATTGTGGTCACATGCTCCGCCAGTCTATCACCTTCTACGCATTCAAGTTTCATCGTGATAAACCCGGTACTATTATCTGTATCTGTGTAGAGTATAGCCCACAAATTGTTTGAGTTGAGATAAGAGGATGTTGCTTCATTAGTTGCAATATCGCTATACGGTACACTTGCTGGGTTGTTTCCGTCACTGTCACAAACATTGATATCTCCGATAATCGTCGCCGACGCCGAAAGCGGCAGCGCCGTTGCTGCAATCGAGCCGGCAAGCACCATGGCAAGCAGCCCTTTTAGCCTTTTCTTAAACATAGTAAATCTTCCTTTCTATCGTTGCCTAACCTTATGGTTAGTTCCATTATATAACAAATCGCCTTGAATGTCAAGCTTTTTTAAAAAAATTCGTTGCTAATCACCCTAAAAGGTGATGATTTTGGGTATATTTGCCGCGAAAGACTTGATGTCATCATTTTTTGACACAAGCCGGTTTCAACAAAAAAGGCAGAAATTTCTCCGCCCCTTTTCATTATGAATTTACTGCGACAGCTTTTTTATGTTCTCCGCAATAATAAGCTTGTGCGTGAACCCAAAAAGCCGCTCCTTGATTTCACCGTTCCTTATAAAAAGTAAGGTCGGAAGCGCGGTGACGTCATATCTCTCGGCAAGCGCGGGCTCGGCGGTTATATCACACTTTGCGATAAGCACGTTTTCATCGACGGCGTTTTCGACAAGTCCCGCCTCGGTTTTCTTGCAGTGAACGCAGCTCGGCGAGTAAAACTCCACGACAAGCGGCTTGTCGGTCGCGAAAATTTCTTTCTCATTTTTTGTCAAGAGAATTTGGGTTTTATGGTAAATTTAAATAAAATCCGTGCGATTATTTTGATAATAATGTAAAAACTCACAAAATTGCTATTTTCCTATTGACTTTTTTTGTGAAATATATGTATAATCACAACACACTAAACACATAGGGTTTATAAGTGAAAGGAAACACCTATGAAAAACAAGTATTTGCTCTACGGACGAATGTGCTGTCAAAATCGATGTTGATAAATCAAAAATAATCAAGATGGAGTTGACATTATGTATATCGAACTTAAAAAACCTTTGGTGAATTCAAGGCTTCCGATGACGTGAGCTTTGGAATTGAAAAAGGAAAAATCAAAATCCTCCGCGGGAATTACACAAAAAATCCTCAAAAGCGGCGTTGTTTCGTGGATAATCATTATCGCGGTATGGTGGCTGGGCTCGCTTGCTTATGATGAATACTTCTTGCCAAGCCCCACGGAAACCGTTTCAAGTATGGGAACGCTTATTCAGAACGGCGTGCTAGGCGCGGACATTCTCGCAAGCTTCGGGCGAATTCTCAAGGGCTGGCTGTTGGCGTCGGCTGTGGGAATTACGCTGGGACTGCTTGTCGGCAAGTTCAAGCCTGTGTGCTGGC